>NZ_FZPO01000033.1 GCF_900198655.1 Helicobacter equorum
TTGATTTTCTTGATGAGGACGCACAAAAAGAAGCTACACAGCCAAAAGAATATAATATTTATAATCTACCACCAAAAGCACCACAACCAAACGATGAATCTAGTATCAAGCTTGTGGATAAAGATACAATACAAACGATTAGCATAGATAAAGACACACAAGAAGCCATCACAAAAACAGAAATTAGAGACTTGCAATTACCAAGTGCAAAGCTTGAGGGAGAGAACTTCCATTTTGAGCCATACGATGAAGTTATAAATCCAAAACAGAGGATTCAAAACAACATCAAAGCCATAGAGATTCTGCAAGATTTGCAAAAAAATCCAAGAGAGCTAAGCAACGAGCAAAAGAGTATTTTAAATAGTTATAGTGGATTTGGTGGGCTTTCATCGGCATTTAGAGAGGGGAGCGAAAGCCTTGCAAAGTTAGAATCTTTGCTTGATACGACAACATTAAAAAATCTCAAAGGAACAATCCTTGATGCGTATTACACGCCTACACACATTATTAAAGGCATATATCAAGCACTAGAGGATTTTTTGCCAAAAGTTTTAGTCCCTTTTTGAATCTTTTTATGGTAAAATGGAGTTTTTGCTTTGATAGCGTTTCATAGCGTTTTAGTCCCTTTTTGAATCTTTTTATGGTAAAATAACTTCATACGAGCAATGAAGTCGTCAATGGTTTTAGTCCCTTTTTGAATCTTTTTATGGTAAAATAGGAAGCTTCTCAACAGCAGATGAGTTATAGTTTTAGTCCCTTTTTGAATCTTTTTATGGTAAAATCCTTCCGCAAAGCAGAACTTCAAGCGTAGGGTTTTAGTCCCTTTTTGAATCTTTTTATGGTAAAATAGATTTAAAAATGAGAATCTTATGCTACAATACTATAAAAGATTCAAAAAGGGACTAAAATAAGCTTGTCAGTCGGCGCAGGGTGAGGCTCTATGAGTGCTCAAAAATCCCTTTAGACTGACACCTCTTCTAACTACTGATATTCTGTGTATCTCAATATAGCTCAAATAAACTTTTTTGATAGATAGTTTTGCTTGATGTCTTCTTTTTATTTGCTGATATGTTTTGTGTATCTTGTTTTGTATCGTTCAAATATACATAATCTCCAGTTTTTTCATCAAAACTAAAAAGCGTCAGATTCTTTTGGGTATTCATCTCTTCATTAAAACTCACACCACCAAGTAAAATTTCCATAGCATCAAACTGCTTTTCTGTAATTGTGATACACCGCACATTTCCCTTTGGTGGCACAAATTTCCTAATATTATTGATAGAAGACTTAGCAGAGGCAACGCCCTTGCAGATTCGCATATATACACTAAATTGAATCATAAAAAATCCTAACTTTATGAGATCATTGCGAAATTTTGCACTATGATGTTTGTCTTTTTTGGTTTGGGTAGGTAAATCAAACATCACAAGCACACGCATAAATGTATCCTCCCTCATATCTAAACTCCAAACTCTACCAAAAGCAAAGGCTGTCCATATAATAAGGCATTTTTAAATCGCTGGACATAAAAATTAATAGCCCTATACAGTGGAAAAACTCTCTCTCCTATCTTTGTTTCACTCTGTAGATTCCCAATCAAAGTCATTTTGTCTTGTCGTGTTATTGTCTCTGTGTATTGGCTATATTCAGAATCTAACACCCTAGATTCTAAAAGTGCTAAAACACATCTATCCACAAATGGGCGAAAGACCTCTATGAGATCATCACAGAGATTAAACTGATTAAACTGATTATTGTGTTTGATACCAAACCAAGTGAGCAATCCACTCATGCATACGCTTCTAATGACACAGCTACGCACAATCGCGTATCCATAATCTAGCAAGACATTTTGAATCTTGTGTTTATGTTTGCGAGAAAACTCATTACCAAAAAGATGCCTAAAATACAAAGCTGCTGCATACGCCTCGATATTATCATGATCGCCCATGGATACTTTATCACATAGCTTTGCCAAATCTTGGGCTTGTTGTATGTAGCCACACATTTGTAGCACACTTACTTGATTACTAATCTTGTTTTTGACAATCTCACACCACAAACTTGCCTTATTTTGCGCACTCACTGCAATATGCTCCCGCGCAACCTGTGCATTGGCAAAATGTCCTAAAAATGGCGTATAAATGCCATTGATAGTGTGTGCCTTATCACAAGTAAGCACAAGCACTTTTGCTTCAGCCAACGCACTTAGCAGTGCTTGAGTAATGGTAATTTGGGGACTTTCTAAAATCACGCATTGCAAATCTTTGATATACAGTCGTGCGTTCTCCTCCCCATTTTGCACTACTAGGTGATGATCTTGTAATCGCAAATGTGCCTTGCTTGCAAACACAACATTTCTAAATGCCTCATCGTAGCCCACCTAAGAATCCTTGTTGGGTTTTTGTGTCTTTGGTGTGGTTTTGAGTGCGATAGGCTGTCTTGGTTCATATTTGCTAGGTTTAAGCTCTCCTAATGGTGAGACTTTGTATTTCTCAAATACCTTTAGTCTCTGAATACCTAGACTTTTAGCCATTACATCTTCTTGTGTTGCGTTTATAAAGAGTTTTTGTTGGTTTGGTGTGAGAGTTTTTATATTATTATCATGTGTTTGTAGGGCAACGCTCGCTGTTGAGACACCAAAAGATACAAAATATGCAAATTCTGGTTTTTCCATAGAGCTTTTTTGCACAAGCACGACATCACCTTTAAAAAGTGAGAAGCAAAATTCATAATTTTCATCCATTTCTATCCAATCTTTGATGACACCATCGCTCTTCCCACTTACCACTGCTTTATTGGGTAATACACCAAGTGCAATATCCATTGTATAGACAGGCACAGCATAGAATTTTTTGCTTTTTTTGTGTGCAAATATATCAACACGCACCATTTCACCATTTGCCACAAGTTTTGTCCCAATTTGCCGTATCTTGCCTAATTCTAAAGCTTTTTGAATACCTGCTAATCCGCCATATGCTTTTTGGTAGGTTGCATCATTAAAAGATTTAAAACTCTCCTCATGTAATGCCCCTCGCACTCGCTTATTTGGCGAATGCGAAACAAATATTTGAGCTATTTTGTGCAAGACATGTTCTCTAAATCCAGCAAATGGTTCAAAAAACTTTCTTTGATTTTTGAATGTATCTTGTGCAAGTGCTTTAGCATAGAATCCTGCTTGTAGTGTTTCTTGGTGATTTTTTACAAAGTCCGAAAATCTCTTAATCATGCTTGCATTACTATAAGCGATAATAATTGCATCAATAGCGTGATGTGTATGCTCATGGCGATTTTTCACAGGTAAGCCCCAAAAATAACGCATAGTCGTGGTAAGCATACCATTGATTGTTTCTACATGTATTTTGCTTCCTTTTTCTCCAGCAACCAACATTGTGTCTTCGTTGCAATCCAATGGAAGACAAGCAAGGTATTCTCGTGTATAACTAGTAATAAGTCGTGCTATATACCTTGTGTCCGAAAGATTGCGCACCTTAAATCCAGATTCTCTCGTGGCAAATGTTTTGGTAGTAATCTTTCGTGCTTTCTTTTTGGGATACCCATTACACTCGGTAAGAGAAACAATCTTGCCCCACTTGATAGGATCAGCACCAAATGCCTCAAAAGGTGTTTTGTTACCTTTATTTTGGTTTTCTTTTGTAAAAACTAACACCTTATTCAAATAGCCATTATCAAAACTCCGAGAATAAGGCAAAATATGATCAATTTCCAAAACCCCTACACTTTTTAAATCATCTAGAGTGATTTTTTTACCACTATAGGCACAAATCTCATTTTGTTCTCTAAAAAGTCGTAGTTTTAAAACATTATTCTCATTAAGTGGTAAGCCAATTTTTTCACACATTTCCTTTGCCTGTTCTCTATTTTTGTAATTGGATTCTATCTCTCTCTTATACTTGTCTCGATCTTTGTAGTTTTTGCCAACTTCACGCGCAAGTTCAATATGAATTTTATGAAATCTCCCATATTTTTTAATAAGGGTATTAAGCACCTTGCGATATTCCGATATAGCCCGAAGTACGACAGGGTTATGCAAATCTTGTGCATACATACTCTCATTGAAGGGTGGTAAGAATTTCATCTTTTTATCATTATGCCGTGTTATGAGATTTGCATTTTTACAGGCTTGATCATATCTAATACCATTGCGCATAAATGGTAAAATCTCACCTAATGCCCTAAGACTTAAGCTAATATGATGATCAAAATCTATCTCTGATAGTTGCATAACTTGATCTTGTGTCAATGCTGGATATTTACAAAGCTTTTGTTTTAATTGCTCCTTGTCTTTGGTCAATGTAAGATCTCGTGCAATATTATCTGATATCTCCCTATCCTGCGTTACATGACCCAAAATATGACAAAACTTTTTGAAATTTTTAAATTCTACAAATTTCTTTGTTTCAGGCTTTTCAAGATTACTATGCTTTAATTCTTGAAATTGAATACTCTCATTGAGGTTAAGTATTTTTCGTAATTGTGCAAAACTTAAGCTTCCCTTGTTGCATACTTCCTCAAACACAGAGGACAATATCCTTTGGTATTGCTCTTGTGTATATATCTCACCACTTTCCTTACTACAAGAAGCAAGAATGTTGACAACTTTACTTATTGTAACAAATTCTACTGCACTCAACGAATATTTTGGAGCGCGATACTCATTCTCATAAAATGTGCATTTTCCTACAAGGTGGGAAAAATCTTTTAAGGGTCTTTGATAGAATGCAATATGCAAAACCTCATCACATAGTTCTTTGGTGATCGCAAACCCAAAACCTCTTTGAATCTCAAAAATACAACTAAGCTCATTTTGTAATGCCACTTGTGAAACGCAATTTGCGTAGGATAGCGCTTTGTTGCGTATAGGTTTTAGCACTCGTATGATCGGGGTTTTATCCTGTGCATTCCCAATATCTTGCACTTCGCAAAATTCTTTATAAAAATACTCACTAACTGTGCGATAACGCGAGATCTTTTTTGCATTTTCACTCAATGCACTTAGTATCTTGCCTTCCTCTTTGTCTTTTTTATCTTGAGCTTGCTTGATGTTTTTGTTTCCATAGCCTCGATGCTTGGCAATATGCAATATAACACGCATAAGCTCTTCTTTACTAAGAAGTCTTTCTAATGCCTCATAGCGCAACTGATATGGATTAAGAAATCTTTTACCACAAAAAGCTTTGGGTAACTCTCCATCTGTGGCAATATAATCCTCATAAGATAAATGCCACGCATTCGTAAGAAGTTTTTTTAACGACTCTAATCTGCCTCTACGCCTTGCTAAACGCCTACGAACACTTCTAGCTTGTCTACGAGG
>NZ_FZPO01000045.1:0-24749 GCF_900198655.1 Helicobacter equorum
TTTAGATTCTTCGCTTCGCTCAGAATGACAAGCAGGGGCGGATTTATCGGCGGTGTTTTGGGTAGAAATAAGCTCAAAATTACATAAAACTTTTGGGCTAAACAGCACATCAATTTCGCTTTTTGCTAAGATATTGTTAAAAAATATTTCCGTGCTTTTTTCATCATCGCTTTTTTGTCCGCCTTTTAAAACGCAGTCTTTAAAAGGATAATTAAGCACGACATTTTCAGTATTTTTAAGAAATTTCTTTTCGCTAGTTCCTATGCCGATTTTGTTTGAAAAGCTTGTGTAGCTAGCGCTAAGTAATTTTAAATCCAAAAAATTTAAAAAATCATCTTTTTTAAAGATTAAAGCCCCGCAGTGCGTTTCAAAAAATCTTTCTTTATATTCTGCTTTGAGCTTTGAGCTTTCTAGTAAGAATTCTAGAATTCTTTTATCATTACTTACTGCTAGGCTTCTAGCATTCATCAAAGAGCCAAAATTCTCTTTTATATCGCTTATTAAATCGTTTTCTTTTTGCATTTGCTTTTCCTTTTGTTTTGTAAAAATGTGTGCTAGGTTTTGAAAAATATTCTTTATTTTTGCCAAAGGCAAAAATCTAGCGCATAAAGAGGGTTATCCTGCATTGGTAGGATTTTATCTTAATTTAGAATGAAACAATAGTAAAAAAATATACATTTAGAAATACTTAAAAAGTTTTCTGCTAATTAAGAGATTTTATATTATTTAACTTTTGCTCTATATTTTTTACTTTTAGGGGTTTTTATGGGAAATTTCTAAGAGTAAGTATCATAATCTCATATCTATCTGTTGCAAAGAGTAGCACACAAGAAATATAATATGTGGCATTGCACAGACGATATTGTTTAGAATCTATGTTGATAGACTCTAACCTTGTGCTTACAAAAACATGCTACAAATATCCTAGTCATCAAGAGGCTTATCGAGATTTATTCTCATATCAGGTGGCAATGTGTCTATAAAATTATTAAGTGAAAATTTTATGCCCTGCTCATTAGCTTCTTGTATCAAATCTTGAGCTCTATGCATATTACACACACTTCCACCTTGATGTGGCTCAAACAAACAATTTGTAATAGCTAAGGCATAAGCACCTTTTTTTGCACTATCGTGTGCGGAGTGTGGGCTATTGATATAAGAAATACTTTCGATAAGGGCTTCATCAAACTTCCAGTGATTTAACAAAAACCCAAGAAACGATAAAGAATCTGTCCCACAAAATTCATCTTCAATCATGCTTATATTGTGAAAATTGTTTTCTTTTAGTGCTGCTAAAAATTCTTTGTCCTTGCCAAGCACACGCAAAGAGTTTGAAAACAAAATAATCCCTAATTGCAAAAGCATCGAACAAGGCACGAGCATTTGAGAGAGTTTTTTATCCTCACTAGAAAGCCAATCAGAAATAAAATTTGTCTCCTTGATACAATTTCCCAAAAATTCCTGTGTATCCAAACCATAAGGTGATACATCAACCTTAAATGTGCTTTTTATAGAATTTGCAATCGCAACATTTTTGACATTATTAATACCAAGCAATGAAACAACTTGCTGAATCGTAGAAATCTCACGAGAGAATCCATAAAATGGTGAATTTGCCAAACGCAAAAGCTCTGCTGTGAGCAATGGATCGTGTTGTATGATTTTGACAACTTCTTGCATATTTACATCTGCCCCTGCAGAATCTATATAATCACGCAATTTAGCCACGGTAGCAGAAAGTGGCGGAAGATTGTCGATTGTTTTTAATAATACTTCATTATCCATTGTGATGCCTTGTAAAATTTAAGTTTAACAAAGATTATATCGAAAAATCCTGCATAACCTTTAACGACACAAACGCCCAAAAACACTATATCAATTTGAGCACAAAGCATCGTGTATTAAACGGAGGCTATTCTATACCATTTGGACTTTAAAAAGCTTAAGAAGCACCTTTTCTCTTGTAGGAAAGCACAAAAATACTCATTACCACACAAAAGATTCCAATACCTCCCAATGCCCACATATGCCCCACAACATCACTAAGATTAGCACCCATTTGGTTTAAACTCACAAGCCCCATAATTCCGTGATAAGCGGGTATCAAATATGATAATTCGCGTAAAAAATTTGGCAAAAGCTCGCTAGGCCAAATAAACCCCATAATAAACACTAAGGGCATAGAGGAAACAAAAACAATTTGTGTTGGCAAACTCTCATCTTCCAAAAGCGCACCTAGCAGGACACCACAGGCGCTACAACACATAATAAAGATGATACCAAAACACCAAAAATCTCCCATACTTGCATGAATATTTACCCCAAAAGCAACAAAAAGCACCCCAAAGTAAAACAAAAACCATAGGCAATATATGCTACTAAAAGCGAGGATTCTCACCAAGACAATCTTGCATATTTCGATATACCCTTTGTGATTCCAATACGCACCTTGCACACTCGTCAAATCTCTAGATTCTTTAGCAAGTCTGTTTTGATATGCTGTGAGTATTGCACTGCCACCAATAAGTGTCTGATGCAAGATAAACACCAATACAGCCGCTAATGCGTAATTAATATAGCCTAAACTTGGATTATATAATGGAATTGCTTCATAACTTATGCTATCCGTGCTTAAAGCGTGTAAATGATGAAATTCATAGATTCTTTGAGAGAGTGAATCTATGGCATTGTGTATGCCCTCCACAATCGCACCATAAATAAGAAAATAAGAGGCATTACCCATATAAGAAATTATAGTGCCTACACCCAGATACGCATTAGATTCAAAACCTTGTGGGATAAACAACACGCCATTAGCTTGAAATGTTTCTATTTGGGCTTGTGCCTCTGTAAGGTTTGGGACTTCCGCTACAAGCTCAATTTGTGGAGTTGCACTCACCAAAAAAATCAAATCCCTTGAGAGTGTGCTTTTATCCTCATCAACAATAAGAAGTTTTTGTTTTGTGACAATATCATGTAAATAAGGCATGGGATATAAAAGTCCATAAACCATAGAACCTACGCCTACAACCAATACCACAACTCTATTAGTAAAAATTGCCTTGTATTCACTCATAAGAGCGTATAAGAATCTCATGCTGCCCTCTTTTTGTAATATATCAGACTACCCAATACAAAAAAGATAAGAAAATAACTCATCTCTCCTAGAATCTGCAATGCACCACTAAGACTTCCTCCATAATTTGCTTGTTGGATATATAGCTCCATAAAACTTGATATAGGCAAAAATTTGCTCCAAAGCAATGCAAAAAGATTCATCGAATTTTGTGGATATGTAACCCCTGCAAATGCTAGTGATGGGGCTGTATATACAGCTACAACGCCAATAGTTTTTTTGATATCTCCTAAAAATGATTGTAAAAACACCACTACACTATTAATGCCAAGCAATAAAACACCCAAACCAATTACCAATAACCCAAAACTTCCACGCACCTCATAACCAAGATTCTTAAGCAAAAGCAACATACATATTCCCCACCATACAAAAATCATCGTGTTACCTACATAACGCACAAAAAGACTTTTAAAGGAATGTGGTGTGCCTCGCAATAATTGTATCATTGCAACCGCACTAAGAATCTGCAACATACAAGGCAACAAGAGGGTAAGCAAAAACTGCGCGTAATTACTAGAAGCATTATATAATGGAATAATTTGTGAAAAAATTGGCATAGCCTTGCTAAGGGCAAGTTGCAAGTCTTGATCTTTGATAAGATTTTGTGCCACGGACTGCTTAGCGTTAAGTGTGCCAACAATCTGTGCAAATGCACTATTTAAAGATTTTCCTGTAAGCACAAATTGTGCATTATAATATAGTGCAAGTTTAGCTCCACTACCAAGCATAATGTCTTTTTGAAAATCGTGCGGAATGACTACAAGTGCATAAATTTTTGCACTAGCAAGATCTGACTTAGCTTCCAAGATTGAAACATATTCTTGTTTGACATACATTGTTGGGGAAGCATTGATTGTAAAATGCACATCAGCACTTGCACTTGTGCGATCTAAATCTACTAGCCCAATAGGCAAATCTCTAGGCAATGATGCACTAAAAATTGCATACATAAACCACCCCAAAACAATAGGTAATACAAAATAGACCAAAAACAAGACAAAACGTCTTGTAAGAAATTTCCAAAATTGCCGAATTTTTTTCATCAATGCGTTTGTGGTGGAAGTGTGATAATAGCACTCATACCTACAGCAAATTCAACATCATTTTGCAAAGGCACTGCTTGTATCTCAAAACTCCGCAAATCATAGCCCTTAGAGCTAGAAGTTGCACGCCAAGTGGCAAAATCTCCCATTACCGAAACATATTGCACCTTGAAAGGTATTTCTTTTTGTAATGCAGGGATAAAGGCACTAAATTCTGAATTTTTTTGGAAGTCTTTAAGGTATTCCTCTGAAACCGCCACACGCAACCATACATCTTTTGTATCCACAAGCATTACAACAGGAAATCCTGTAGGACTTAACTCGCCCTCGGCGAGAAGAACATTAGATACTTCTCCATCAGCTGGTGCATATGCTTGAATATCTTGAATATAAGCCTCTACTTCGCTAAGTTGCCCTGCTGCTGCAATCTCTTTTTGCTTTGCTGCTTCTTTGGTTTCTTGAGTGGCACCATCAAGAGCAATTTTATATTGCTGATAAGTGGTGCTCTCATTATATTTGGCATTTTGGTATGCCGTATAAGCTTCATCACGCTTTTGGAGACTTGCCACACCTTTATTATATAAATCATCTATGCGTTTGTATGTATTTTCTGTAAGCTCACGCATAGCCTTGGCGCTATTATACATATCTTTTGCCGAGAGAATTGTTTCTATTCTGGCACCCTTGTGGGCTTCTTGGGAAAGAGCTTTGGCTGCTTCATATCCTGCCTGTGCTTGAGTAAGTTTGGCTTGAAGTTCTGGAGATTCTATGGTAAAGATAAGATCGCCTTTTTTGACAAAATCTCCGCGTTTTACAAGAATAGATTCTATGCGTCCAGCTACTTTGGAGCTTACCTTGTATTCTCGTGCCTGAATCTGCCCTTGAAGTTGTTGGGTTTTTGGTGAATATGCTTTATAAAAATTGACAATAAGCCAAATGACAATAGATACAATAATACACGCGCCCACAAATACCACCATATGTTGTTTTTTCATCACTCCTCCTTATTGTTGGTATTGATAAAAAGTTTCTATCTCATCACTAAGCACAAGAAGTTTGGCAAGAGCTACTATGGCTTTGTATGCAATAGTTTTTTGCTCAATAAGTGTGCTTTGAAGCATATTTTGTGCATCAATGACTTGTGTGCTTGTCGCCATACCTTGTTTAAAAGCATTTTGTTGAAGTTTGAGATTTTCTTCGGCAAGTTGTATAGAGGAATGCAAATTCTTGTATTCTTCTCTAGCATACACTGCCTCTTTGTATGTTCTTCTTACTAAGAGTGTCAAATCCTTGGTAGCTTGAGCCTTAAGACTTTCTAGCTCAAGTTGTGCGAGTTTGGAAGCTTGGTATTTTTGGATACGCGCATTTGGCGTAAGGATTGGCATACTTACACCCACACCAACATACCATGTCGGTATAGCTTGGATAAGTAGTGAATCTTGTTTATTCGTCACAATATAACTTCCCATACCTACCACTTGTGGCAAGAATGCTCCACGAGCAATTTTTGTAGTTTGTGTGGCAGATTCTATTTTAAGATCCATAGATTGTAAAGCAGGGTAGTTTGCGAGTGTTTTTTGCACATAATATTCTTCATCTTGCAATGGCTTTTGTGAAAGTATAAGTTTTGAAGAAGAAGTAATGTTTTTATTATCTAGTGCAGTTTGTAAAGCAATATTGGCACTTATGGAAGCATTTTGTGCTTGATGAAGTTTGTTTTTGCTTTTATCACTTGCTACTTGAGAGGTTAGGACTTCAATACGCGCAATCTGTCCGCTTTTTTGGAGATTTAGAGCATTTTGGTAATGAAGTTGTGTCGCCTCATAATCTTGTGTAAGCACTTCTTTAATCTCACGTGCAAGCACATCACCATAATACAAACTAATGAATTCCTCGAAAGTAGCAAGTTTTTTTAGCTCAAGGGCAAATTGTGCATCTTTTTTGGCAATCTCTGCTAGTTGTATTCCCGCCATACGCACACCACCGGTATAAAGCGGATAGACAATGTTTAAAGCACCAATCATCACATCGCGTTGTAAAAATGTAACAGGCTTACCAAGTGCGCTTAGAAGTGAATTTAATTGTAGAGTAGAACCTATGTTGGGTGAAGTAAGCTGATGATTCATAGCATTATCAAAATACAAATACGCGCCACTAAATCTCACATCTGGTAGATAACTTAGCTTAGATCCTAGCGCAAGTTTTTGGGCTCTTTGCACATTATAATCTTGAGCTTTTAGTCCGTCATTATTGTGTACTACTATATCCCACGCGCTACGAACATCTATTGTTTGAAGTGTTTCATCATTAGAATCTTTATCTTGCGCAAGATATAAACTTTGAGAATCTCCTAAAACATTGTGTATAATCCCTATCCATAAGAAAAATAGCATTATTCTCATACTACACCTTATTGCTATAGAATCTAGCTTAATTATAACACCTTTATACTTAGGTTTATTTGATAAGTGTGTAGGAATGTTATAATATAGGATAAAATTTTTGTAAAGGTGTAAGTTATGCACACACAAGAACTCTTACAAGCACTCCCAAAAGTGGATACACTCCTTGCTCATAAGCAATTTGACACATACAACACTGCCATTGTAAAATCCCTTATTCAACAACACATACATACTCTACGCCAAGCCATACTCAAAAATACTCTTATGACTACATATCCAGAGATTGCCTTGCATATAGATTCACGCTCTACACACACAGATTCTACACATATACATACCACCTTAGCCACATACATTACACACACACTCTTGCAATCTATCACTCATGACTACCACAAACTCACCACACCTTCTCTTGTGCCTGTAGTCAATGCAAGTGGTGTGGTGCTTCAAACCAATTTAGGAAGAAGTGTCTTTGCGCCAAACCTTATACAACAAATCTTGCCGCTTCTTACTCGATACTCTAACCTTGAATACGACATCACTCAAGGAAAACGATCGAGTAGATACACACATATCAATATGCTACTAAAAGCTCTATTTTCTCGAGAATATGATTATTTACTTGTCAATAATAATGCTGCGGCAGTGTTTCTTATCCTCAATACTTTTGCAAAAGATAAGGAAGTGATTATTTCGCGCGGAGAACTTATAGAAATTGGTGGTGAATTCCGCATACCTGAAGTGATGAAATCTGCAGGTAGTGTGCTTGTAGAAGTGGGTGCGACAAACAAAACACATCTCTTAGACTATCAAACTCATATAACACCACACACGGCTATGCTGATGAAAGCCCATAAAAGCAACTTTGCACAAATTGGCTTTTGTCAAGAAGTGAATATACAAGAGCTCAGCACATTAGCACACACGCATAATCTCATCGATTATTATGATTTAGGAAGTGGTTGTGTTATGGATTTAGCCCTTGCTACCTCATTATCCCACACACAAAAAGAGCCAACTCTACACGAGATTTTTACCTCACCACCATCACTTTTAAGCTTTAGTGGGGATAAGCTTTTTGGCGCTTCACAAGTAGGAATTATTGCTGGTAAGCCACATCTCATCGCACAACTCAAACAAAACCATCTTTTACGCGCATTGCGAGTAGATAAACTTTGTATTAGTGTCTTACAAGCGACATTACAAGCCTATTTACACAATGCTTTAGAATCTATCCCAACACTTGCTATGCTCACACTCACGCCACAAGCATTACACCAACGCGCCCTAGAGCTACTCCAAATGTTCCAAATCCACGCACTCTCACATATACAAGCAACGATCATTGAAGTAGATTCTGTGGCTGGAGGTGGGAGTTTGCCTGATAAAGTCTTTCAAAGTGTCGCGCTTGCACTCACGAGTGATAAAATTCATACAAACACTTTAGAATCTCGCTTAAGAACAGAGTTTCATATCATCACAAGAATCCACAAACAACAAATTCTTATTGATGTGCGAACGCTATTAGAGGGCGATACAAAACGCATATGCCAAGCGCTAGAAACCATAGATCATTCCTTACAATCCCAAAAATCCTAGAGGCATACAATGGAGATGATACACGATACTAATGACATTATTGTAGGTTTAGCTGGACATATTGACCATGGTAAAACTTCTCTTATACGAGCCATTAACGGCTTTGATGGCGATAGATTGCAAGAAGAAAAAGCACGAGGTATCACGCTTGATCTAAGTTTTTCACATATCAATACTCCTATGCGCAATATCGCATTTATTGATGTCCCTGGACACGAAAAACTTGTAAAGCAAATGATCGCTGGGGCTTATGGGATTGATGTATTACTACTTGTTGTTGCAGCCGATGATGGTATTATGCCTCAAACTCGCGAACACTTAGCAATTGCTGATATGCTTGGGATCACACAATGTGTATGCGTGCTAAGCAAAGTTGATAAAACCACCTCTACACTCATTAATCAACGCAAGACAGAAATTGCTAAGCTTTTTAGCACACATACTATAGCACTCATAAACACTCTGCCTTTTGCATTACTAGATTCACAAGGCAAGGAATTTAAACAAAATCCCTATATAGATTCACTACTCTCACTTCTCCAAACCCTGCCAAAGCCAAAAAAACACGATTATGGTATGGTTGTGTATTATATCGATAGAGCCTTTAGTATTGCAGGGGCTGGATGTGTGGTAACAGGCACACTGATGAGTGGCGAAATTACCAAATCTCAAGAACTACATATCTGCGAACTCCAAAAACAAGTCCAAGTGCGTAATCTACAGATTCATGACATAGACTACACACTTGCTACGCCCTCACATCGTGTCGCACTCAATCTCACACACACTAACCCAAACGAATTACAAAGAGGTTTTTTACTCACACAAAAAGGCTTTGTACGTGGCGCAAATAATATCGATGTGCAAATACATTGCTTTGAAAATAAGAATCTAAAACACAACACAAACTATGAACTCTATATAGGTGCTAAGCACTTACCTATTAGGCTTACCATTCTTGATGAAGATCTAGGTCTTTGCACACTTAGCGCAAAAGAGCCTATTTTTGCGCTTTTTATGCAACCTTTTATTTTGCGTGAGGGCAATGTGAGTGTATGTGGTGGGCGTGTGCTAAATCCTATCAATGACCCTATCAAGAAAAAAACTAAAATTCCATTACTACAAGCGCTTTTAGCCAAAGATTTTTCGCAAGCCTTTAAGATTCTCTCGCACATTCATAGGCATGGTTTTGGGGTAGTAAGTTCCACACAACGTTTTGGATTAAGCCACCAAGAAAGCAGTGCTATATTGCAAAACTTACATGAATCTCAAGAGCTCTTTTTTGATTCTAAAGACCTTGTCGCCTATCCATCAAGCGAATTAGAGTGGCTAAAAAATGCGATTTTAGATATTTTTATCAAAAACAAACACGCTTTGCTTTCTGCACAAAGTTTGCAATTTAAATACAAATGGGCGTCTCTTAATTTTTTGCAAACTGCACTCAATGAGCTCTTCACACAAAAATTTATTCTCCAAAAAGATTCACTCTTTGTCGCAAAAAATAATGATATTACGAATCTAGAAGAGTTTTTAGAGCAAAAAATCTATGAGCTATTATCCCAACAAGAATTTGCACCCATTGCGCCATATAATCTCTATGAGAATCTTGAGATTGATAGAAAACTTGGCGATAAGGTTTTAAAAAATCTCACCAAATCCCAAAAAATCCTTCGTGTGGCACATAATCTTTTTATCACTACACAATCTATGAATAAGCTTGTCGCAATAATGCGTGAGATTATCCACACACAAGGCTATATTGATATTACGCTTTTTAAATCAAAGCTTCCATTAAGCCGTAAATATCTTATCAATTATTTAGAATATCTTGATAATTTTGCAGACATTACCAAAGATGGTGATAAGCGAATCTTGCGTTTTACACCATAAAGATTAGGAACACAATGTATAGACTAGAATACCTTGCAAATTTTGCACGCAACAAAGAAGCGTGTGCTATTATGACAAACCAAGAATTTGGCATCACAAATCCCTTTAGTCTAGAAGATTCTAAACATACCAAAACCATCCAAAAACGCATCGGGGAAATATTTGGGCGTGAATATGTGCAGTTTTTTGGTTGCACCCTAGAAGACTTTATTACTCTTTTTTTAAAACTTGGTGCCGCTAAAAGTGCTTTGAGCGTGGGATTCTCACAAGCGGCATATCAAAGTTTTCATTTCTTTGAGAATCTCCAAAAGCTCATTATCCCAACGCCACAATCTCTTTGCATACACAATGCACAATATTATTTTATCCCTTATGTTGATGAGGATATTCTACATATTAATCCTATTTTAGAATACGCCAAAGCTCTAGATTCTATAGGGCGTGAATATGTGTTATTTGTGGAAATATCTGCACTTTTACAAGTAGGTGCGTGGGAGAGTATCACAAATCTCTCACACCCAAATATTGCGTTTGTAATCAATGGGGAACGCATAGGACTTATACCGCGGAGTGGTTGCATCATACATTCTATCCCGCATCTCACACAACATTTAGATTCGCTCTTGCCAAATGGATTTTTAGAATCTCTGCTATATGTATGCAAACACCTACAAAACAATACGTATCTGTGGCAATACTGCACGCAAAACTACAATGCCTTACTTTTGCAAAATCTACAAAACCTTTTGGGGGATCGCATAGGCGTTTTTACACCATTACAAGAATGTTTTGGAAACTGCCTTGCTTTAAGAATCTCTGGAATAAAAGCCCGTGTCTTAGCGCAAAGCTTGTTGCTAGAAGATGTTGTTGTCATTAATGGTATGGATTGTTTGCTAGGTAATTTTAAGCCATCATTTGTTTTGCGAGAGCTTGGCTATGAAGATACACATTGTCGAGAGCTTATAAGCATAAGTTTTATGAATCTAAGCCCAAGCGATCTCACACTTATAGCACAAAAAATCGCCAAAGTTTGTGAGATCACACAAGCTCTTGAGATTTAATCCCTCTAAAATACTGGCACAAGCTCACCATTATAAGTTTGCTCGATAAATTCCTTCACTTTTGGACTTTGGAGCACTTTTTTGAGTGTCAAAATGTGAGGATTATCAACATTATTAGCCTTGACTACTAACACATTGACATAAGGTGAGCTTCTATCTTCAACGATAAGTGCATCTTTGGAAGTAAATCCTGCAGGGATTGCAAAGTTACTATTAATAACTGCAACATCATATTCTTTGATAATACGAGGCAAAAGTGCGGCTTCTACAGACACAATTTTTAAATCCTTTGGATTCTCTATAATATCAGCTTCTGTGCTAGCAAGATTGCTAGGATCTTTTAGTGTAATAAGTCCTTTGTTGTGAAGCAACATAAGAGCGCGTCCGCCATTTGTTGGATCGTTTGGTATGGCTATAGTATTATTTTGCTCAAGATCTGCAATATCATGGATTTTTGTAGAATACAATCCGATAGGCTCAATATGAATATCTGCCACATCTACTAAGTCAAGTTTTCGCTCTTTATTCATTGCATATAAATATGGCTTATGCTGAAAAAAATTCGCATCCAAACTCCCATCATTAAGACTAAGGTTTGGTGTTACATAATCTGAAAATTCCACAATCTTAAGTCTAATGCCCTCTTTTTGCAAATCCTCTTTTATAGCCTCTAGAATCTGTGCATGAGGCACTGGTGTAGCCCCAACTTTAAGCTCTACAATTTCTTTTTGTGTCTCATTTTGTGTGTTTTCACCACACCCACTAAAAAGCATAAACACACTTGCTACACATGCTAAAATATATTGTCTTTTCATAACTAGCTCCTTTTGTTAGATTATTGCTACATACCTACAGGTAGTATTTCACCCTTATATTTTTCTAGAATAAAATCTGCTACTTCCTTGCTTAAAAGCACTTCTTTAAGCTTAATAATACGCTCATCATCTTGATTATCTTCTCTTGCGACAAGCACATTAATATATTCTGACTTCTCATTTTCATGGAAAAATGCTTCTTTTATACTCATACCAGCTTGTAGTGCATAATTAGCATTTATCACTGCACCATCAAGCGTAGGCAACGCTCTTGGCAATGCTGCAGCCTCTATAGATTGAAAACGCAAATTCTTAGGGTTTTGCACAATATCAGATTCTATAGTGCTAGCAAGATTGTTAGGATCTTTTAGTGTAATAACCCCAAAATCATGCAGCAAAATAAGGGCACGCGCTAGATTAGAACTATCAGAAGGCAAGGCAATATCCGCACCATTTGGAATATCTTCAAATTTTGTATATTTTTTGGAATAAAACCCAAGTGGCACGACATACACTGGCGCTAAAGATACAAGTTTAAAACCTCTTTGGGCATTTTGTGCTTCCATGTAGGGCTTATGTTGATACAAATTTGCATCAGTGCTTTTATCATCAAGAGCAACATCAGGCATTACATAATCAGTAAAAACCTGCACACGCATATCCACCCCTTGTTTTGCCAGCAATGGTTTTGCAAATTCCAAAATCTCTGAAGCTGGCACAGGCGTAGCCCCAACAACAAGCGTTTGCTTACTCTGCTCTCCATTCCCACATGCACTTAGAAAAAGCGCCAAACTTAATGCCACAACACTCAATACATATTTCATCAAAACTCCTTTATAAAATTTAGCGGTGCTTTCGCAAGATTTTTACAATACCATCACCGCTACTTTGTATAACTTGCACAAGCACCATTGTAATAAGCACTGCATACAGCAAGATATCTTCCCTAAAAGAATTAAAACCTAAACGATATGCCAAATCCCCAAGTCCTCCACCACCTACAATCCCAGCCATCGCACAATAGCCTATAAGGCTTACTGAAGTAATGACAATTGCATTAACGAGTGCGGGTTTAGATTCACTAAGCATCATAGTAATAATAATCCACGTACTAGCACCCATACTTTGTGTGGCTTCTATGAGGTCTTTAGAAACTTCTAAAAGTGCGCCTTCAAAAAGCCTCGCGATAAAAGGAATAGCTGCAATGCTTAAAGCAATAATGGCTGCTGATGATCCTGTGCTAATGCCAATGAGATGACGAAAAATAGGTAATAATGCAATGATAAGCACCATAAATGGAAAAGAGCGAATCATATTGACTACCCAACCAAGCGTTTTATTTAATAAAGGCATAGGTTTAATAGAATCTGGACGCGTAAGGGTAAGCAAAATACCCAAAGGCAGACCAAAAACCACAGCAAAAACAATCGAAAAGCCAACCATATAGATTGTTTCACACAAACCTTTCATCAATAAAAACATAATGTCATTACCAAACAAAAAATGCAATGTATCTTCAAAGATTCTATCCCCTGCACGCAAAAATTCTTTCATACCACACCTTATGTATTTTGTAAATCTTGATATATGGCTTGCGACACCACACCTTGAGTTTGTAGCCATTGTATTGCTTGAGAAATTTCAGAATCTGTTCCCAAAAATTTCACGACCAAATGTCCCACTTCCTTGGCATTAAATTCCTCAATAGAGCCACTTAAAATATTTATATCCACGCCAAATTTTTTAATCGCTTGAGAGATGAGTGGATTTTTGGCATTTGATCCTGTAAAAACGATTCTATAGACATTATGAGAATCTGGCAAATGCGCTATGACCTCATACTCATCTTGTGGTAAAAACGAGATGAGCTCCCTTGTAATGTCTTGTTTTGGATTGGCAAACACTTCCTCCACTCTACCTCGCTCAACAATTTCACCATCACTAATCACACAAACCTTATTGCAAATTTGCTGCACAACCTCAATTTGATGTGTGATAAGCACGATAGTAAGCGAAAGTTTAGATTGCAATTCTTTGAGTAATGTAAGAATGGACTTTGTTGTTTTGGCATCAAGCGCACTTGTAGCTTCATCACAAAGTAAAATTTTTGGGTGATTGGCTAATGCCCTCGCAATGGCTACACGCTGTTTTTGTCCGCCACTAAGCTGAGTAGGATAAAAATGTGCCTTTTCTTCTAATCCCACAAGTTCTAATAATTCCATAACACGCGATTTTATCTCGCTTTTACGCCATTTTGCAATTTCAAGTGCAAAGGCGACATTGCCAAATACATTTCTTGAGCTTAACAGATTAAAATGTTGAAAAATCATACCAATTTTTTGGCGTTGTTTTTGGAGTTGGCTTTCTTTAAGCCCTAGTATATCCACCCCTCCAATATGCACACTCCCGCTACTTGGCTCTTCAAGGCGATTAATAATGCGTATAAGTGTGCTTTTACCCGCACCAGAATACCCAATAACGCCCATAATATCTCCCTCTTGCACCTCTAAATCAATACCTTTTAGCGCACAAAATCCGTTAGGATAGGTTTTGGTAATATGTTGTAGAGTAATAATGACACACCCCTTGCAAGAATCCATAACACAAATGAGAAAATTAGGGCTACGATTCTAGCATAAAATTCCAAAAACTTACGATACATCATTACAATGCCTATATGTTCTTACAATATTATCAAAACTATTAGCTCTCGCAAACCTTGTAATGAATAGTACAAAACCATATCCATAAAAAGACAAAGAAAGACTTTTCTCCTAAGCCCAAAAAATTTAGAAAAACTCTTTTATAAGAATCTGTGCGGACATAACAAGACATAGACAAATCACCATAGGGCGAATAACCTTTATCCCTGATTTGATAGCAAGTTTTGCCCCCAAACTCGCACCTATCATTTGTCCTACACACATGATTGCCCCTAGCCCCCATAACACATTTCCACCAATAATAAAAAGTAATGTTGAAACGAGATTAATAACAAACACAATCGATCGAGAGTATGCAAGTGCCTTGCTTAACCCATATCCTGCAAGACCTACCAGTATGGCTAACATAAAAGAACCTATTCCCACTCCCAAAAGCCCGCCATATACACTCGCTATCGCACAAGAGATATAGGGCAAAAACGTGCGTGTAGTCTTTATCGTATCATTATCACTTATATCTGGTGAAAATAAAAAATATATCCCCACAATAATCATTGCAAAGGGTAATATTTTTGATAAAGATTCAAGTGGTATAACTTGCACCAAAGCCACTCCAATGGCAGAAAAAATCAATGCAATGACCATATATATGCGGCTTTGTCCCAAATCCATCAAACCACTTTTATAATA
Organism: Helicobacter equorum; assembly: GCF_900198655.1. Lineage (GTDB taxonomy): Bacteria > Campylobacterota > Campylobacteria > Campylobacterales > Helicobacteraceae > Helicobacter_F > Helicobacter_F equorum. Next base: position 15,309 of record NZ_FZPO01000045.1, read on the forward strand.
ATATGTCGCACCCGTGAATGATCCAACACATGCTTGAAGTTTGTTTGTAGCCAAAGCCTGAAGCGGATTTAGTCCGCTAAGTAAAAGTAAAGGCATTGTTATCATTCCCGCCCCGCCAGAGAGTGAACCCACAAACCCACCAAAGATAGAGCCAACAAATAATACGATATACCAAAATACTTCTAAATCACCAAACACTAGCTATCTCCAAAACCTCATCACTTCTTGACACATTATATACACCAAATTTATTGTGTGCAATCTAGATTCTACATACATCAAGGTATGATAGAAAGTAAGCCTGTAATCACAATTGCATTGATAAGATCGACAAAAAATGCTCCACAAAGTGGCACGATAATAAATGCTATATGGCTTGGTCCATAATGTGAAGTAACTGCTTGCATATTCACCATAGCCGTAGGCATTGCTCCCAATCCAAAACCACAATGTCCGGCAGCAAGCACTGCTGCATCATAATTTTTGCCACAGAATCTAAATGTAATAAACACAGCATACAAAACCATTAACACAGTTTGTGCTGTCAGTATCACAACTAAAGGTAGTGCTAGTGATAGCAACTGCCAAAGATTAAGTGTCATCATCGCAAACGCAAGAAACAAAGAAAGTGAAACATTACCCAAAACAGAGACTTCTCTATCAAAAACTTGATACATGTTTAATGCCTGTAAGGTATTGCGCAAAATCACCCCTGTAAAAAGACAATACACAAAAGCCGGAAGGTTAAGTCCTGGACTTATATCCCTTATAGTCTCTTCCAACACTTTACCAACTAACAAACATATCGCAATTAATGCAAGGCTTTCTACAAAGCTAATAGGTGTAATCAATCGCTCTTTCATCGGTGTTTCAAGCCCATGCACATCATCATTATTATTATGTTCTACACCTGGAATTTTAAGATTATGCCCTTTGATAAGAAATCTTGCAACAGGACCACCGATAAGCCCACCCATAACAAGCCCAAAAGTTGCACATGCCATAGCAACGCCTGTTGCAGCAGAGAAATTATAGGGTTGTGCTTCAAAAGTCTTAGCCCATGTGGCACCCGTTCCATGCCCACCACTCATCGTGATAGAACCACCAAGCATACCAAGCAATGGATTCTCACCCATAGCATAGGATATACCAACCCCAACTAGATTCTGCAACACAAGCACACCCGTAATCAACACAAGAAATATGCCAAGCATCTTTCCACCCTTTTTTAATGCAGAAAATTCAGCACTAAGCCCAATTGATGAGAAAAAAGCAAGCATTAAAGGTTCTGATAAAGAAGAATCAAATATAAATTCAAGTTGCAATGTTTTATAAATCACAAGGGTTATAACTGCACTAATAATGCCACCTACAATGGGTTCTGGTATATTATAATCTTGTAATATTTTTATGCGTTCAATAACAAAACGACCGAGCAACAAAACAGCTACCATACTCACAAGCGTAAAATAAAAGTTAAAATTTATACCACTCAAACTCACATCTTGTGTATGAATATAGGCTTGCGTTGCTTTGTTATCTGTAATAAGATAATAATCAGCCACCTTGCCAAGCACCTTTGCCTTTGTGTCTGTAGGCAACGCGCTTTCAAGCTTGCATTGCTCATTTGGCACACTATAGAGTGTTGCATTATTGGTATTGATACGATATACATCACGCCATAGAGCCACTTTTTCTAACTTTATGTCATTAGGCACACACATAGTGTTCTCTTGTGCTTGTAACACATAAATGGGGAATAACCCGCTTATAACAAAAAAAAGACAAAAAACATATCTCATCAAAGCCTCTTTGTCTAAATCTCAGTATCATCTACACTATAAAACCACATTTAAGCTACATTTCGTAAAACTCACTTCCACGCGTAAGTGAATATGGATTCATAAATTATTTGATAATAACACGATTCTAATAACTACGCACATAATACGCATACACCATACATACAACAATGAAATTTAGTAAAGCAAATTAGTAATACAACTCATACACGGCTTATACACTTAGCAAATTTCTAACACATAGGTAAATCAATGTATTCTCAAATCGAGATTCTATATTTGTATAAAAAAGACTAGCGCTGAAAAACTTCAATTATTAACATAGAACTAAAAAGACCTTATTGTGAAGAGTGTCATCAATCGCCTTATAGAAAAGTTACAAGCCTGTTTATTTGATTGCTTAGTGTCGTATGGATTAGCCACAAACACTCAATGTGAGTGTTTGTGGCTACTTGGAGAAATTATTTAAGACCACAAAACTCTTTAATCGCCTCAACTTTATCTGTTTTTTCCCAACTAAACTCTGGCAACTCTCGTCCAAAATGTCCATAAGCTGCTGTTTTTTGATAGATTGGGCGTAAGAGGTCAAGAGATTCAATAATGCCCTTTGGTGTCAGATGGAATACATGTTTAATACATTCAGTGAGTTTTGAATCTTCTACTTTGCCTGTGCCTTGTGTATCAACCAAAATCGATACTGGCTCTACCACACCAATAGCATATGCTACTTGCACCACTGCCTTATCGCACACACCACTTGCTACAAGGTTTTTAGCGACATAACGCGCAGCATAAGCCGCACTTCTATCCACTTTACTTGGATCTTTGCCACTAAAAGCACCACCTCCATGCGGACAGCTACCGCCATATGTATCCACGATGATTTTGCGCCCCGTGAGCCCTGCATCACCTTGTGGTCCTCCGATAACAAATTTTCCCGTAGGATTAACAAAATAACGAATATTATCGCTTAAATATTTTGCAGGAATCACCTTTTGGACAATCTCTTCGATAACAGCATCTCGCAAATGTGTTTGTTGTGTCTCTGGGCTATGTTGCGTAGAGATTACAATTGTATCAATAGCCACTGGCACACCATCTTCATAACGCACTGTTACTTGAGATTTACCATCTGGTCGCAAAAATGGCAAACTTCCATCTTTTCTCTTAGTAGCTAATCCCTCTGTAAGCCTATGAGAAAGCCAAATAGGCAAAGGCATAAGCGAAGGCGTCTCTCTACATGCGTAGCCAAACATAAGCCCTTGATCCCCTGCACCAATCTCACCATCAGCCCTATCCACACCTTGGTTAATATCTGGGCTTTGCTCACCGATACCATTAAGCACCGCGGCAGATCGATAGTCAAAACCATACAACGCATCTGTGTAACCAATCTCTCGCACAACTCTACGCGCAATTTCTTGCATAGGAGCATACACGCTTGTTTTAAGCTCTCCTGCAATTACACAAAAACCATTGCTTACTAGTGTTTCACAAGCAACACGAGCATTTTTATCGCGCTCAATGATGTAGTCTAAAACTGCATCGCTAATTTGGTCTGCCATTTTGTCTGGATGACCTTCAGTCACAGATTCTGACGTGAAAAGAAACGATTTTTTCATTGTCCATATCCTTTGAAAGTAAAAAATAAATTTGGGTAGTGAAATAATAGCAAAAAAATGAAAATATGTATTGTGTTTTTAGTTTTTTGCAATGTATAAAAATATAATTGCTTGTTAAATAATGTAATGAGCAAAAATATTTTTTCTTATTTGTGCTCCTTTTTAAGAATCTAGGCAGTACTTTTAGCTACAATGCGGTTCATATCGGTGTGCTACTTATGTACGGAGGGATAATGCGTAAGATTCTCATATATGGTCTTTGTGGTATATTGTATGTCTGCAGTGATGAGCTTTCTACCAAAACAACCCTACAATCAGTCCTTTATACCAAAGCACTACCAAATACAACCACTACGAGCCTAGAACAATCAGAAATGCTAACAAATGACATAGCCAAATCACTTACATATGTATCTGGATTCTCTATGACACGCAAGGGTGGTGGTGGTAGTGAAGTATATTATCGATCACAAGGAGGCTCAAGGCTTCCTATACTCATAAATGGTGGCATACTCAATGGTGGCTGTGGTGGTAGAATGGATACAACACTCACCTATTTATTCTCCCAAAATTATGACACACTTACAATTCTCAAAGGATCACAAGATGTGCGTTATGGTGCGCTTATAGCTGGCGGGTTACTTTTTGATAGAGAGAGTGTGCGATTAGAATCTAATACCTTTAGGGCAAATGCCAATATGCTATATGGAAGCTTTAACCACAAAGATTTTAATACCTCGGCACTTGTGGGTGGCAAATATGGGTCATTAGGCATTATTGCATCAGATTATAGCTCCAATGACTATAAAGCAGCCAATGGTAAAACAATCCATTCGGCATATGATAGACAATCAGTTAGCCTCATAGGCACACTTACACCTACAAAAGACACACTTATAGAACTCTCTGCTGATGTAAGCAAAGGAGAAGCTGCCTATGCAGATAGGGGTATGGATGGTAGGAGTTTTGATCGCATGTCTTTTATGCTCAAATTTCAACAAAAAATCTCACCAAGTATTCCTTTGGTAGACATACGCGCATGGCACAATAGTATAGATCATAGCATGGATAATTTTACCTTGCGCCCAAATAACACGCAAAGCTTCAGTATCAATAACCCAAAACGCACCGCAAATGGTGCTAAGATTGAACTTACTCTTAAGCCCACTGATATTCTTAAGCTCTATGTAGGGTCAATGTATAACCACGATGAACATGATCTACGCCAAGTGAGTGGATTACCCAATGCCCAAATTGCCAATCAAACACTTGCAAATACACCTTTTGCGCCAAATTTTAGATTCCAAAATCTCGGCATGTTTGTGCAAGGCGAAGTATTAGGGGATTTTCATTATGGCATATTCTTTGGAATGCGTTATGATGCCCTACACACATCACAATTTGCTACAAACACACAAAAACTCGAAAATCTCTTTAGTGGATTTGGGCGTTATGAATATTATCTACCAAATACTACATTTTTTGCGGGTATCGGGGTGGCACAGCGTGGAGCGGATTTTTGGGAAAAATCAAAAACCAACGGTATGAATCTCGCACCAGAAACAAATACACAGCTTGATTTTGGTGTGCTATATTACACAAATAATGCCTCTATCAGCGCACTTGGATTTTATTCTCAAATGTGGGATTATATACTCTTGTATTATGGTGCAAACACAAGTGCATTAAACACCAATGCTAGAATGCTAGGTGGGGAATTAGAAGCACGATATAGGTTTTTTGATATGCTTTCTGTGTATGGATCACTTTCTTACACATATGCACAAGATCTCAATGTGCACGCGCCTCTGCCACAAATCGCTCCACTTACTGCCCAAGTGGGCATGACATTGCAAAAAGGTAGGTGGTTTGTACGCGCGGATATGTATAGCAATGCCGCACAACACCGCTATAGATTAGATTATGGTAGTGTCGTAGGCAAAGATCTAGGCACAAATGCGGGATTTTATATCATCAATGCCTATGGTGGCTATACATACAAAAAACTCTCGTTTCTTTTTGGTGTAGAAAATCTCACAAATACACTCTATGCGTATCATCTCTCACGCAATAGCGTAGCAATCAATATGCTTGATAATCCTGTGAATACGCGTGTTTATGAGCCGGGTAGAAGTTTTTGGCTCAAGATTCAGGCATATTTTTAGAGACACAATCTAAGCTTATTTTCTCACTCGCCATAGCCATATTTTTCTACCACAAAATCAATATCCTTATCCCCTCTGCCACTAAGATTCACAAGAATTTTTTTACCCTTTAATTCTGGTGCAATTTGTAGTGCGTAGGCTAGAGCATGACTAGATTCAATAGCCGGGATAATGCCCTCTTTTTTACTCAACGCAAAAAATGCACTAATGGCTTCCTTATCGCTAATAGCTGCAACCTTTGTGCGTCCGATACTATGTAAATACGCGTGTTCTGGTCCCACACTTGGATAATCAAGCCCACTTGCTACACTATATACTGGTGCTGGTTCTCCGCGAGAATCTTTAAGCATTACGCTGTTAAATCCGTGCATAATACCCTCACTTCCATAACTTAAGCTTGCTGCATGCTCTCCAAGCACACTACCACGCCCTAATGGCTCCACACCCACAAGATCTACGGCATCATCAATAAAGCCACTAAAAATTCCCATAGCATTACTTCCGCCACCCACACACGCACACACAATATCCGGTAACTCCCCTGTCATCTCCAAAAATTGCTCTTTGGATTCAATGCCCACAATCGCTTGAAAATCACGCACCATTTTAGGAAATGGGTGAGGACCTACCACAGATCCAATAGCATACATCATATTTTTTGGATCACTCAAATATGCTTCAAAAGCTGAATCTACGGCTTCTTTAAGAGTTTTGGCTCCACGACTTACACTCACAACCTTAGCCCCCAAAATCTTCATACGCACGACATTTGGGTGTTCTTTTGCTATATCCACCTCACCCATATGAATCTCACACTCTAGCCCAAAATATGCTGCAGCAGTAGCCAAAGCCACGCCATGCTGCCCTGCTCCAGTTTCTGCTATGAGCTTCTTTTTGCCCATAAATTTTGCCAAAAGTGCCTCTCCCATACAATGATTAAGTTTATGTGCGCCGGTGTGATTTAAATCTTCTCGTTTGAGATAGATTCCCGCACCGCCATATTCTTTAGTTAAATTGTGTGCAAAATAAATCGGTGTAGGACGCCCTTGAAAATGTTTGCGAATCTTGCGAAGTTCTGCAATAAAATCGCTATTTTGTGCGATAAGATTATAGGCTTGATTAATCTCTTCCATAGCCTTGGTAATAGGCTCTGGCACAAAGCTTCCACCAAATTTGCCAAAAAATCCATTTTTATCAGGAAATTGTTTGAGATAAGACTGCATCATGTATTCCTCCTTAATAGAATCTTAAAGCTAATAATGTCCGAACTATAGCACCCAAACCTTAAGAGATGTATTATCTTCAGATAAAATTTCTTAAAAATTTAATTTCTTGTTACCTATTTGCATTACAATCCCACTCATGATAATAATTTGTTATCAAAAATTTTTATTAAGGAGACTACATGTTAGTTACAAAACAAGCCCCAGACTTCACAGCAGAAGCAATCAAAGCCGATGGTACATTTGATGATAACTTCAACCTTTATAGCAACATTGGTAAAAATGGTGCTGTTATTTTCTTTTGGCCAAAAGACTTTACATTCGTATGTCCTAGCGAAATCATCGCTTTTGATCACAGAGTAAAAGATTTTGCAGAAAGAGGATTTAGTGTTATTGGTGTGTCTATTGACTCTAAAGAAGTGCATTTTGCATGGAGAAACACTCCAGTAAAAGAAGGTGGTATCGGTGCGGTAACATTCCCAATGGTTTCTGATATCACAAAACAAATTTCTCGCGACTATGATGTGCTTTTTGGTGGTGCAGTGGCATTACGCGGAAGCTTCCTTATCGACAGAAACAAAGTTGTTCGCCACGCAGTTATCAACGATCTTCCACTTGGTAGAAATGTTGATGAAATGGTTAGAATGTGTGATGCATTGCTTCACTTTGAACAACATGGCGAGGTATGCCCTGCTGGTTGGAACAAAGGTGATAAAGGTATGGTAGCTAATGCCAAAGGTGTAGCAGAATACCTAAGCCAAAACGCTGACAAACTATAATCTTCCTTACACCCCTTTGGCTTCCAAATGGGTGTATATAAAGTTACTTTTTAGACTTTCACTTCTTTAAATACATATAGAAATCCCATTTTTTTACCTTGCAGTAATTCCGCTTAGAGTATAATAACGCATTTACACATTATTAGGAGTTGCTATGTTAGAAGTTTTGATGATTGAAGATGATGTAGAACTTGCAGAAATTTTGAGCGATTATCTCAAAAAACACGATATGAATGTAACAAACTATGATGAACCATATACAGGAATGAGTGCTGTTAATGCCAAGCATTTTGATATTTTGCTCCTAGATCTTACATTACCAAATCTCGATGGGCTAGAGGTTTGTAAGCGTGTTGCCAAGCAAAAAAATATCCCCATCATCATTTCTTCGGCAAGAAGTGATGTCGATGATAAAGTCAAAGCCTTAGAATATGGCGCAGATGATTATTTACCAAAACCTTATGATCCAAAGGAGCTTGTGGCGCGGATTCACTCACTTTTGCGTCGTTACAACAAAAAAAATCCAAAAGAACAAAACAAAGAAAAAGATTCAGTATTTAAGATTGACAAGCACAGCCGACAAGTCTTTTTCAAAGATAAAAAACTCGATCTCACGCGCGCAGAGTATGAGATTCTCACACTTTTAATTAGTAAGCGTGGTCATGTATTTTCGCGTGAAGCAATCGCTATAGAATCTGAATCTATCAATCCAGAAAGCTCTAATAAAAGTATTGATGTCATCATAGGCAGACTACGATCCAAAATAGAAGAAAACCCCAAAAACCCACAATATATCATCTCTGTGCGAGGTGTGGGCTATAAGTTAGAGGCATAAAATAATTTATGCCTTACTGCTCATAAAAGTTTTGGTAACTTTGCGGGGCGCGGTGGTTTGGATATTATCATCGATAATAACTTGATCTCGATTTGCAAAATCTTGAACAAAACTTGCCCCTACCCGCCAAAATCCTCCTCTACTGCCAAACCTAAAGTTTGATGACACATTAACACCCACACGCCCAATTAACGCAAAAACACTTTAGAATCTACATTTAGCATTACAAGAAAATTAGCAAAGTTTAGCCGTTGAGCACCGATATATCCTGTTATGGCTTCAACTTAAAGTTGCAAAAAGAAGCACGCATATTTTTACATCCAAACCTTTTGCCATACTCTACACTCACATATCCCGAATAAACCGCTATCTTTGCCACCAAAGCTTAGCATCAATGTGTTGTAGGTGTTTTGTGAATAGATATATTTCCCTACAATATCAAAACAACTATTATTTGCAAAAGTGCCAAGCGATAGAAGCCCAACGCAAAGTACTAGATTGCAAGTTTAACCCATAATTATTTCCCCACGTATTCATAAAGCTTCCCACTATGCCCAAATACACGCTTGTATCACCATTATCTGCGCGTTTATCAAAGCCTCCTTACACACCAGTTGTTATTTACAGTGTAGCCATTTGTGCTAGACTTGCACCTTTGATAACTTTCACCCAAGCACCACTTACGTCATTAGCACCCCTAAGCTCTCTCATACACTTTGCCATATTGTTTGTTTTAGTATAGAGATTAAAGTATGGTGTTAGCAAAACACCATCAAGAGAATTGATAACCTCACTTTGGAGTATTGCAAGTTGTAGAGCCATTATGGTAACGTCCTTGCCAATGTATGTAATAAGATCCACAACTGCTAAGGCATTGTTATGCGTGCCACTGCAGATATTAGCACTTGTGAGAAGCGAGAAATCATTGAAAAGCACAAACGAATCTATCGTGCTAGATTCGGTAACAAACCAATGCCCACCTGTCCCATTTGCATTGCCCACAAATCGCACTTGA
>NZ_FZPO01000045.1:24805-28604 GCF_900198655.1 Helicobacter equorum
ATCGCCTCCTAGAGTGCCTTGCACAAATATTGTGAATCTCTCACAGCAGTGCCAAAGTTTCAGTATATACAGGAGTGCCAAAAAGGAGCATTTTCCATAGTTTAAATTTGGATTAAAAGATAATCCACGCACGACCGGTGTATCGAGTCTTCAGCAATACATATCCCCTTTTGTCTTAAGTCTCAAGCCACGAAGCAAAAATAACGCCATCGATACCTTTGTGTGCCATTGACACAAGCTGCTCTTTGTGTGTAATGACACCAAGCACTTTAGAATCTAATATATACGTTTCAGCAATCTCTTGATATGGCTTAGGATCATCATCTACGATACAATACATAGGCTTCAAACTCGCACACAAGACAAAATCTAGCACATCATCTACCCTTACTGCACACGCAATCCCACAACGCACACAATGCCCTAAAAGTGCAAAATCCTTATCTTGTTTTGCATAAAACCACACAATTTCTTCATTTTTACTCTTAGCAATCTCTTCAATACTCTGAATGTGGCGAAACTTCGGAACCTCTAAGTTGGGATAGCCAAAAATTAGCATTCTTTAGCCTTTGTCTTACACGCTTTAGAACAAAAAAACTTCTCACCTTGTATAATGCCCTCTTTTTGAGAGACAAACACACCACACACGCAACATTCTTGCATAGTCTCACTTGGCAAATCCTTGTGGCGCGATCTTGGTGCGCTAGATTTTAGACTTGGACGCAAAAACACAAACCACACCACTGCAAAAAGTGCCACAACAATAATCAAAAATTTCATCTCTCACCCCTTTCTGTAAAAATAGATTCTCTCATTTCTGCTAAAACATTCCTCTACGCTCATATACGATAATTCTTTTTTGAAATTTGATCCCTTAAACAACAAATAATGTCCATTATAGCTTAAAAATTTTCGCCCATAATGCATAATCTCTTCTACACTCATTACAGCCCTTGAAGTGATAAGATCGATATTATTTACCTCTGTAATAGGAATTTCTTGGATACGCGTAGCAAACACACGAGTATTGCTAAGTGTGAGCTGGGCGATTATATATTGCAAAAATGCAAAACGCTTAGCTCTTGGTTCTGTGAGTATAAATCTCGCCTTTGGTAGTGCAATAGCAAGCACAATCGCAGGAAAGCCACCGCCACTCCCTATATCAAGGCAACTTGCAAACTCATCGACAAAACGCAAAGGATACAAAGAATCTATAATATTTTCTTTGAGTGAATCTAGCGTGCTAGCGCCACTAAGATTATGAATCTTATTCCATTCTAAAAGTTCTCTAGCATATATCTCTAGCTTAGCTGCCACCTCATCGTGCAATATAATCCCTATAGATTTGCAATACTCTAACACATCATTCATTGCTCACCTCCATTAGAGTATCAACATACCATCGCCATAGGAAAAAAACTTATACTTATGTGCTATGGCACATGTATAGATTCGCATCATTTCTTCACGGCTGACAAATGCACTCACAAGCATTAATAAGGTGCTTTTTGGGAAATGAAAATTCGTCAAAAGTGCATCAACGCGCTTAGGTGGATTACCGAGGTGCAAAAATAAATCACACAAGCCTTGAGCCTCTCTCACGCGCCAAAAATACTCCACTGCACGAGCGACTGTGGTGCCTATGCACAAAAGTTTAGAATCTCCTAGAATCTTCTCACGCGCTTTTGGCGTGATAACATAAGATTCTGTATGTATGATATGGGCGCGTATGTCTTGTGCCTCGACATTGGCAAATGTCCCAGCACCCACATGCAATGTAATATAACATACATCATACAGAGTTTTAAGATAGGAAAAATCCTCATCACTAAAATGTAAACTCGCTGTAGGAGCGGCTACAGCACCATCATTTTTTGCAAATGCACTTTGATAATCTATGCTATCTTGTAGCGTATCTTGACGCCTCATATATGGCGGTAGTGGCATATGCCCAAATGCCTCAAGCATTGCATAAAGATCTGGAAGATTTAAGAGTGCATTACGCGTATTATCATAAAATGACACCACGCGCAAACCATTATCCAAAACCTCTAACACACGCATACTAAAGTGACTTGGACGATGATTGTGATCACAGATTCTAAACTCTGTGCCACGCTTTACTCGCCCTCGTATTTGCACCAAAAAACTAGAATGAGAATCTATGCTATAGGCTTTATGAAACAAAATCTCTCGCATACTCTCCCCTCCTTGTTTGTAGGCATATAACCGCGCCCTTAGCACTTTTGTATCATTGCACACAAGCGTATAATCCCTTGGGACAATCTCGCTAAAATCTCTAAAATGACAATGTTTAATCTCCCCACTATTGCGATAATACACAAGCAATTTCCCATCGCGACGCGGAGAAGTTGGGTGTATAGCGATAAGCTCTTGGGGCAGAGTATAATCATAGCTTGAGAGGCTAAAATCACTTGGTAATAAACGTTCTTGCATGAAGCTTAGGTATTTTGTACCGAAGGTGAAATACTAGATTCATCTGTGTTTAACACATCATCATCTATGTCTTTTGAAGCAGGATTGACAAAACGCGCGATGATGATTGAAAGTCCATAAAGCCCTATAAGAGGGATTGCTAAAAACACTTGTGAAAGCACATCTGGAGGCGTGATAATCGCAGCGATGACAAAAATAATAACCACAGCGTATTTAAAGAAATTTTTGAGACTTGCATCGGTGATAAGTCCTACTTTGGCTAAAAAATAGCTAAGCACAGGCAATTCAAATGCAATACCAAAACCTATAACAAGACGCGTAAAAAACATAACATAATTTTCTACGCTCAAATTTCCCTCAAATTTATCACTCCCAAAAAGCAAGACATTTTCAATCACAACAGGCAACACAATGTAATACGCAAAAAATACACCACTCAAAAACATCACACTCGCAAACATCACAAATGGCAAAACGATTTTTTTCTCGTGTTTATACAAACCCGGTGCGACAAAAAGCCAAAATTGCCAAAAAATCACAGGCATAGAAATTACAAGCGCAGCAAAAAACGCGACTTTTAACGCAACAAAAATATTTTCTAAAATCGTAAGAGCAGCTAAATGTGCCTTAATAGATTCATTTTCTAAAGCACTATTAATAGGTGCAGCGACCCAATCAAAAATCACACCCCAAAAATTGAAACATATCCCAAAGCTAAGAATAAGCACCACGACAGAAATAATAAGTCGTTTGCGTAAGTCCTGCAAGTGAGGTTTTAGATCTTCAAACATTACTCTAAGCTCCTTTAGGCGAATCCATAGATTCACTTGTATGTGTAGATTGTGTGGTTTGCGGAGAATCTAAGGCAACACAATCGGATGTAGATGATATAGAATCTTGTGTATTATGGGTTATACCAATATCTGCATCAAGTTGTGTGCTTTGAAAATTGAGGGATTCTAAGGCGCGAGATTCTGCACTTTTTTGCGGATGTGTGGGAATAGGTGCATTTGTAGGGTCATTAAGAGAGAGATTGCTAAGCTCTTTGAAGTCCTTTGTGATAGTATCAACTTCATTCTTTGTGGCATTGAGATTCTCTTCAAAAAGTTTTTTATACCCAAGGGCTTCTTTTTTTAGTTCGCTGATTTGGACTTCTTTATCAAATGTGTCTTTGGCTTCATTGATAGTTTTTTTGATGGCACGAAAAAATTTTGTGACATCTATTATCGCTTGAGGCAATTTATCTGGTCCCAAAAAAATCACCGCCACCACCAAAACTACCAAAATTTCAAAAATACCCACACCAAACATCACATAACCTTCCAAAAAATTATAGGCATAG
>NZ_FZPO01000013.1 GCF_900198655.1 Helicobacter equorum
GAGCAAATTACGCTTTTACATGAATGTGGACAAAGGGCGTTTGGTGAAAACAAAGTCCAAGACCTTAAGCAAAAAATACATATTTTAGAATCTCTACCGCTACAATGGCATATGATAGGCACTTTGCAAGAAAACAAAATTAACACACTTATTGATCTTAATCCTACTTTATTGCATTCACTAGATTCTCTAAAACTTGCCGTGGCATTACAAAAACGATTAGAAGCCAAAAGTAAGGTAATGCGTGCTTTATTGCAACTCAATACATCTTTTGAATCTACCAAAAGTGGCGTATCACCAACACAAGCCAAAGAAACATATTTAGAGATTCTAGCACAATGCCCTAATATCAAGTTAGAAGGGGTGATGAGTATTGGGGTACATAGCACAGATTATAGGGCTATAGAAAAGAGTTTTGTGCTTGCTAAAGATGTGTTTGATTCGCTCCAAAATATGGGGGCAAAAACCCTTTCTATGGGCATGAGTGAGGATTTTGAGATCGCTATAGCATGTGGTGCAAACCTCGTGCGTATAGGCTCAAGACTTTTTAGCTAAATTGATTCACTAAACTATAAACAAAGGAGATACTATGGAATATTTTGAAGCAAGAAATATCGATAGTGAGTTTTATATGGATTATAAACTTCCATCATATTTTGAGGAGGTTATCGAAGAGTTAGATTCAGGATCAAGAATCTTAGATTTTGGTTGTGGTTTTGGACAAACTCTCTATGCACTGAAACATCAATCTTTTTCTTCAAAACCCTATAGAGATGGGGGGGGGGCAAGTTCAGTGTATTTGGTATTGATATTAATCCAAAAGCTATAGAATATTGTTTATCCCGAGGCATAGATGCAAAAGTAGTAGAAAATATCTTAGAATTTTTTCCTACACAAAAATTCGACCTCATTATCAGCACACATTGTTTGGAACATATTCCTAAAGATATGATAATTCCTATACTTACTCATTTCAAAAAACACTGTCTTACTGATAACGGGAAATTATTTATCGCAGTCCCAAATGCACAAAGCCACACTGGATGTTATTGGGCATATGAAGATTTTACTCATACCACACTTTTTACTTCTGGGAGTCTTATTTATGTTCTTAAAATGGCTGGATTTGATGATGTAAAAATAATTGATCAGTATGCCATGAGTGGAAGCAGGGGTATTAAAAAAATTATCAGGAAAGTATTTTTAAAGCTTTATGTATTCCAATATAAATTTTGGAATAAGATTACAGCAAGTGCTACACACCAACCAAGCCCAAATGTTTTTAGCTATGAAATTAAAGTTCTCGCAAAATCTAAAAATCTCTAGAATCTCACATATTTTCTAAGCCACGAGATGTGTGAGTGATTATACAGGCTAAGTAAATAAATAGCACCCAAAGCTAAGGCACACCCTATCAGTGTGCGTATGTCAGGTATTTCATCAAGCAGGAAAAATGAAAAAATAAGTGCAAAGACAGGCACAAGGAGCAAAAAGCTTCCGCCTTTGTGCACACCCAACACCTCTACACCCTTATAAAAGATACTCGTAGCCACAACCACAGAAAGAACACTTACGATAAAAAAGCAAATCCAAAATACATTATCCGCAGTCCTTAGGCTTTCCTCTATTCCATCTCCCAAAAAAAGATATGGGACAAAAAGCAAAGTGCTAATACATGATACATAGCCATTAAATTTCAGTGGATGAATATGAACTTTTTTACTTAAAAGTGTTACCAATGCCCAAGACAATGCTGCACCAATAAAAAAAAGATTAAAGGGATGTAACAGAGAAGAAAATTCTTGGATATGTAATAAAAATATGCCAGAGACAAAACCTAATAGAAGCCCAAGTTTCTCACGCATATTGATAGACATACCACCAAAAAACATACTTAATAGTGATCCAAAAATAGGTGAAAGTGTGGTAGATATAACCCCTGCTCTTCCTGCATCGCCAAACATAAGCCCTTGAAAAAACAATAAAGAATAAAGAGCATTAAGCACACCAGCAATACACACAAAGAAGCA
Organism: Helicobacter equorum; assembly: GCF_900198655.1. Classification (GTDB taxonomy): domain Bacteria; phylum Campylobacterota; class Campylobacteria; order Campylobacterales; family Helicobacteraceae; genus Helicobacter_F; species Helicobacter_F equorum. The sequence continues at coordinate 2,031 of NZ_FZPO01000013.1, forward strand.
TTGTGTCTTAGAAAGGCTAAAAGAAATCCTAAATAACAACATCAAAGGTAAAATACATGTTGATACGAGCGCAAAACGTATAAGTGCAATGAGATAAGGGTGAGCTTGCTGAATTAAAATCTTTGAACATGGCCAAGCTATTGCCCAAAGCGACATAGCAAAAAACATTGCGAGTATATACATTCGTTGTGTGCGATCCATATAGATTCCTAATAAGAGGTAGGTCATTTATCTACATTATGCAATAAGCACACTTAAATATCAATGATGCCAAATTTGTATCATTATGGTATAACGTGCATATATACAATTAATGTTACATCTCCTCGCATTTCTCAAAAACTTATCCTAAAAATCTTGACTTACACAAAAACACTTATATACAATAGATCAATCATTGCAAAATGGAATCTAAACACAAAGGTGTATCATGAATAAGGCTTTAAGTATTGCACTATGGGCGTTAATATCGCTTGTGGGTGCATATTGTTTTGGAGTGCTTGCACTGCATACTGGAGAAAGTATTAACGCAATATGGATTGTGGTAACAGCGGTGTGTATTTATGCGATCGCATATCGTTACTACTCTAAATATATTGCTTACAAAGTTTTAGGGCTTGATGATAATCGTGCTACTCCAGCAGTAGCCCACAATGATGGACATGATTTTGTGCCAACAAATAAGATTGTTCTTTTTGGACATCACTTTGCTGCTATAGCTGGTGCTGGTCCTTTGGTTGGTCCTATTCTCGCTGCTCAAATGGGTTATCTACCAAGTATGATTTGGATTGTAGTTGGTGTGGTGCTTGCAGGGGCAGTTCATGACTTTACTGTGCTATTTGTTTCTATGCGCAGAGATGGAAAAAGTTTGGGAGAGATTATCAAGCTTGAATTAGGCAAAGGTGTGGGAAGTATCGCAATGATTGGGATTTTGGGTATTATGATGCTTATTATCGCAATTTTAGCACTCGTTGTTGTCAATGCACTTGCAGAATCTCCTTGGGGACTTTTTACAATCGCTATGACTATTCCTATAGCAATTTATATGGGATTGCATATGCGCTTCTTGCGTCCTGGTAAAATCGGTGAAGCAAGTATCATTGGCTTTATTTTATTGCTTTTGGCGCTTTATTATGGTCGCGCAGTAGGAGAAAGCGAAACACTTGCACCACTTTTTACATTAAGTCCTGTTACGCTTACTTATGTTATGATCGCTTATGGATTTATCGCGGCAATTTTACCTGTATGGTTTTTGCTTGCTCCTAGAGATTATCTAAGCACATTTTTAAAGATAGGTGTGATTGTGATTATGGCTGCTGGTATCCTTATAGTAGCGCCGGATGTACAATTTGAAAGTGTTACAAAGTTTATCGATGGAAGTGGTCCTGTGTTTAGTGGCAAACTCTTTCCATTTTTATTTATTACGATTGCCTGTGGTGCGGTTAGTGGATTTCACGCCCTTATATCAAGTGGGACAACACCTAAAATGTTAGAGCGCGAATCTCATGCAAGAATGGTGGGCTATGGATCTATGCTTATGGAATCTGCCGTGGCGATTATGGCACTTATTGCTGCTGTAATCCTTACACCTGGTTTGTATTTTTCTATCAATGTTGCACCTGCTACTCTTGGAACAGCTAGTTTTTATCAAAGTGGTGTGTTACAAGACACAATGGTAGCGGCACAAGTAGCAGCACAAACAATTGGATCATGGGGCTTTGTGATCACACCAGAACAGATTCTTAACACTGCTAATGAGATAGGGGAAAAATCGATCCTTAGCAAAACTGGTGGTGCACCAACTTTTGCAATAGGTTTGGCAACTATCATTTCACAAGTGCCATTATTTTCTCAAGGCTCTTTGGCATTTTGGTATCATTTTGCGATTTTGTTTGAGGCACTCTTTATCTTGACTGCTGTTGATGCAGGGACAAGAGCTGGTAGATTCATGGTTCAAGATGTGCTAGGCAATGTTTATAAGCCATTTGGAAATATCCATTCAATATGTTATGGAATCCTTGCAACATTAATATGTGTGATAGGTTGGGGTTATATTCTCTATCAAGGTGTTACAGATCCACAAGGTGGAGTAAAATCGCTTTGGACACTCTTTGGAGTTTCTAATCAGATGTTAGCAGGTATAGCATTACTCGCTGTCATAGTCGTGCTCTTTAAGATGGATAAAGCCAAACAAGCATGGATTGCGATTTTACCTGCTGTTTGGCTATTGGTAAGCACACTCTATGCAGGGATTTTGAAATTGCTTCCAGCAAATGGTGAAAGGCTTCATGATTCAGTAAGTCATATTGCGACATGGCAAAACAACAAAGCAGTCGTAGCCCAAAAACTTGCAGAGATAGCTATGCAAACAGATCCTGAAGTGATTGCAAACCTTAGTACTCAAGTAGATAAATTTAACCTCATTGCTAATAACAACTTACTTAATGCGATTTTGTGCGGATTCTTTATGCTTGTAACGTGTCTTGTATTGTTGCAATGTATTAGAATCTGTCTTAAAACTATAAGTGGTAAGCCAACTATACCTCTTGCTGAATCTCCATATATAAAAGCAAGTGATTATGATGGCAAAATTGCCGTGCATAAATGATATTTGTAAAAATTTGGAGATATGCACAAAGAATCTATCAACGATCCGATAGATTCTTGCATTTGCTCGTAGGCATGCCAAGTTATGATAAATATTTAGAACATATGCGCATTCATCACCCCGATAAGATTCCCAAAACACAAAGGGAATTTTTTAAAGAAGCAATGGAAAAAAAATATGGTTCAGGCAGGGCAAAATGCTGATGAAAGCCTTTAATGCAAGGTTTGCATACACAAAACTTTCTAGGCTCTCTGTAACCCTCTAAATCATTATAATTTACTACTAGATTCTATAAATGTGGCGCAAAAAGTGTTAGTTTAAGTTTTCTAAGGTTTTAAAAAACTTATTTGTGCTAGAATCCCTCACTTTTATTTCTTTTTAGGAGAATTATTATGGAACAAACTCTTTCTATCATTAAACCTGATGCTGTCAAAAAGGGGGTTATTGGTAAAGTTATTGATAGATTTGAAAGCAATGGTTTGCGTATAGTAGCGATGAAAAAACTCCAACTTGGACGCTGTGATGCAAAAGAATTTTACGCAATACACAAAGAACGCCCATTTTTTAATGACCTTGTTGATTTTATGGTAAGCGGTCCTGTAGTCGTTATGGTGCTAGAGGGAGAAAATGCTGTGCTTAAAAATCGTGATCTTATGGGTGCGACAAATCCTAAAGAAGCAAAACCTGGAACAATTAGAGCAGACTTTGCTGATAGCATCGATGCAAATGCCGTGCATGGTAGCGATAGTCCTGAGAATGCTAAAAATGAAATTGCATTTTTCTTTGCTAAGAGAGAAATTTGCTAACAACAGCGTTTTGTGTTTATATCTTAAAAATCACACAAAGTAATCTATGAAAATTGCTTTTAGAAAAGTTGCCTCATCACCAAAATCCTTTAGTTTGGAATCTGAAGGTTTGAAGCTTAGTGGCACACTTACTCGTGTGGATTCTAAGCTTTCTAAACTTAATGCTACACTCAGTGGCGGTTTAGAGCTTATTTGTGCACAAAGCGGAGAAACTTTTATCAAAGATTTTAATGAACCTTTGGTTTTGTATATTTCAGATGGTGTTTGGGATACACAAAGCCAAAGCAATCTTGATAGCCTCGATGTTATCGAGTTTTTCGATGGTTTTATAGACTTAGGGTATATCTTGCAAAGCGAGATAGAATCTATAAAAATGGATTATCACATAAAAGGAGAATAATATGGCAGTTCCAAAAAGAAGAGTAAGCAAAACACGTGCAGCAAAGCGAAGAACACATTACAAAATAAGTCTTGCAATGCCTATCAAGGATAAAGATGGTAGCTGGAAAATGCCTCATCATATCAATAAGTTTAATGGACAATACAAGTAGTCGTATTTGATATTTTGTGTGTTTGAGAAATGGAGGAGTCGATGCGAAAAATTGCCATTGATGTAATGGGTGCAGATAATGGTATCGAACCCATTGTGTTTGGTGTGGTAGAAGCCTTAAAGCATAGAGAATTTCAAGCCCTTATTGTAGGTGATGAAGCCAAAATTAGCCCGTTATTGCCAAGTGAGCTTGTAAATCATGTGCAAATCGTGCATTGCCTAGATTATGTCAAAATGGAGGAAAGTGCAACAAATGCATCAAAACGCAAAGAAACTTCTATTTTTGTTGCTACAGAACTTGTGCGTGAGGGCAAAGCCGATGCACTTGTATCACCTGGACATAGCGGTGCAACAATGAGTCTTGCTACTCTTAAACTTGGTAGAATTAAGGGTGTTTCTCGCCCCGCAATTTGCACCACTATGCCAACTATCAATGGCAATCCTAGCGTGATACTTGATGCTGGAGCAAACACAGATTGCAAACCCGAATATTTGGTGGATTTTGCCATTATGGGACATGAATACGCCAAAAGTGTTATGGGATATAGTAATCCACGTGTAGGACTATTATCTAATGGTGAAGAAGACACAAAGGGCAATGAGCTCACTAAAGCAACATTTCCATTATTGAAAGAGTTTGAGTTTTTTCAAGGCAATGTAGAAGGGAGAGATATCTTTAATGGCAATGTTGATGTGGTCGTATGTGATGGATTTTCGGGTAATCTTGTTCTCAAGGCAAGCGAGGGTGTAGCAAGCGCTATTTCTCAAATTCTCAAACAAGAAATCAAGAAATCCCCTATTCGCGCACTTGGTGCAATGCTTATGAAAGGTGCATTCAAGAATCTTAAAAAGAAAATCGATCATAGTGAATATGGTGGTGCACCACTACTAGGTGTCCAAAATGTTGTGATTATTAGCCACGGAAGTTCAAATGCTAGAGCTATAGAATGTGCTGTGTATCAAGCACTACATGCCTTAGATTCTGATATTTGCACAAAACTAGAGAAAGTTTTTGAATCTCGATAAGGAATACCATGGGACAACTCTTTGCTTCACTCAAATCTATTGCATCTTATGTGCCATCACAATGCGTGAGTAATAAGGATTTTGAAAAAACTTTAGATACAAGTGATGAGTGGATTGGCAAGAGAACAGGTATTCAAACACGCTACTTTGCCACTCCAGAACAGAATACAAGTGATCTTGCCTACGAAGCAGGAAAACTTGCTATAGAGCGTGCCAACCTCACACCTAATGATATTGATGTCGTAATTGTTGCTACATTAAGTCCAGATTACCTTACAATGCCTTCTACGGCGTGTATTACTGCTCACAAACTTGGCATACACAACAAACCCGCTTTTGATATTAGTAGTGCATGCAGTGGTTTTATCTATCTCCTTGATATAGCAAAATCTTTTATAAAATCACGCACTTACAAAAATATTCTTATCATAGGGGCCGAAAAAGTAAGTTCAGTGCTAGATTTTGAAGATCGTAGCACATGTGTGCTTTTTGGAGATGGAAGTGGTGCTGCAGTTGTGAGTGCTACTACAGACAAATCTAAATCTATTCTCGATGTGCATGTCGCTGCAAATGGGCAATATGCTGATTTGCTATATACACCTAGACTTGGTGCTACAAATAATTCACCCAAACAATGCCTACAAATGAAGGGTAATGAAGTCTTTAAACAGGCAGTAAAGACACTTGCTCGAGATGTTAAGGATATTTTGGAGCATAATGCCATTAAACCTCAAGATGTAAATTTTTTTGTGCCACATCAAGCAAATTTACGCATCATTAACGCCGTTGGGGAAATGCTAGACTTCTCTCCAGAACAAATTGTGCTCACCGTGCAAAAATATGGCAATACTTCTGCTGCTTCAATTCCTATGGCTATTGATGAGATCTATACGCAGGGCAAACTTAAAAATGGCGATCTACTCTTGCTTGATGCATTTGGTGGAGGATTTACTTGGGGCTCTGCCCTTGTGTATTTTAATGGCTAATTTTTGTGTGCATTCATTACACAACAACATTGCATAAGTTTTGTAAAAGTAAAGATATATTACAATCCTAGCCTTCCAAATAAAAAGGCTACAGATTAACGCATAAGGAGAATATATGCAAAATCCTACATATGCACCTAGAATCCAGCTTCTTAGTGAATCTACTACTATTGCAATTAGCTCTCTAGCACGCGATCTTAAAGCACAAGGCAAAGATATTTTGAGTTTTTCAGCCGGTGAGCCAGACTTTGATACACCAAAACCTATCAGAGATGAGGCAATACGAGCGCTTAATAGTGGTTTTACACATTATACAGCGGTGGGTGGTATTCCAGAATTACGCAAGGCGATTTGCGAAAAACTTGAGCGTGAAAATGATTTACATTATGACCCTAGTGAGGTTATTGTAAGTAATGGCGCCAAACATTCACTCTTTAATGTACTTCAAGCACTTATATGCGAGGGTGATGAAGTGATAATCCCCAAACCATATTGGGTGAGCTATCCAGAAGTTGTTACATATTGCGGTGGAACAAATGTTTTTATCTCTACAGACGAAAAACAAAATTTTAAAATCACACCAAAACAGCTTAAAGAAGCCATTACACCCAAGACAAAAATACTTGTCTTAAATTCTCCTTCAAACCCTACGGGCATAGTATATAGCAAGAAAGAGCTAGAAGAGTTAGCACATATATTGGCGGGAAGTAATATTTGGGTGCTTAGTGATGAAATCTACGAAAAACTTGTCTATGATATAACATTTTGTTCTAGTGCAGCTATTAGTCAAGACATGCTAGAACGCACAATTGTTATTAATGGATTGAGCAAGGCAGTAGCGATGACAGGGTGGCGTGTAGGTTATATTGCTTGTAAGGATAAGCAACTTATCAAATATATGGATAACCTCCAAAGTCAATGTACCTCAAATGTCAACTCTATCGCACAAAAAGCAAGTGTAGTAGCACTTGGTAAGGAATGTGTAGCAGACATAGAAGAAATGCGTCTTGCATTTAAGGAACGTATGGAAGTTGCTTACAAACTCTTTAATACCTTGCCAGGTATTACTCTCCAAAAGCCACAAGGAGCATTTTATCTCTTCCCTAATATCCAAGAAATTACAAAATTCAATGGGGATTCTATGCGATTTTGTCAAGAATTATTGCAATCTCAAGGCATCGCACTTGTTCCAGGTAGCGCCTTTGGTAAAGATGGCTATGTGCGTTTTTCTTTTGCATGTAATACAGAGCAGATTCAATTAGGAATAGAACGAATTGCGCGATTTATTAAGGATTCTCATAATGAGAATCCTTAAGTTTGTGTGTTTTGGAGTTTGCACATTAACGCTAAGTATAGCTACCTACCAAAGCACATACACCAACACTACACCATTTATCTCATACGTACCAGATTCACTCTTAACACTTTCTAATAACGCCTCTATTCTCTCACAAAATACCACACAAGATATACAAGATTTCTCACAAGATTTTATCCTTGTGAGAAATTTTGAAAAAAGCGCACATGCAAGCTCTGTCTTGGATTTAGATTCTAAGCTTATGGTGTTATTTTTTGCCGGAGACAAAGAGGGATCTCGCAATGTCAAAATTTATCAAAGCTTTTTATACAAAGGTGGCAAGTCTTGGAGTGAGCCAAAACCTATTCTCACGCCAGAATGGCTATCCAAACAAAGTGGCAAATTCATCAAAAAGCTTGGTAATCCAGTCGCATTTCGCGATAGTTTAGGTAGGACGCACCTCTTTGTTGTAGGGGTAAGTCTAGGTGGGTGGAGCACTTCCAAAATCTATCAACTTCTATTTGATGAGACTTTAGAGAATCTCACCTATATTAGAGAATTACACTTAGGGGTGTTTGTAAATTTTTCTCACCTAGTGCGAACTCCAGCAGTTTTGTTGGAAAATGGCGGATTTATGCTTCCAGTGTATCATGAGCTTGCCGACAAATATCCGCTTGCTCTTTTCTTTGATGTGCAAGGACATATGCAATTTAGCAAACGCCTTAATAATTTGCGTGGGCAACTCCAACCTAGCATAGTCGCTACTGCTTCTTCTGAATGTCTTGAATTTTCTCGATCGTATCACGCTGACTATGCGTATTTGCAACATTGTGATGATATGGGCAACGTATGGCATAAACCTATACAAACAAACCTTATAAATTATGATAGCTCAAGTGTGCTTGTGAATATCGGGGGAGAAGTCGTGCTAATCCACAATGATGGTTTTAATAATCCTCTTTTGGAGTTATATCAGCTTTATGGAGAAGATATTCATATTCATTCTAGAGCTTCATTAAGCATATTTTGGCTAAAAGATTCTGTGCAAGGTATTTTTGAGCGACTTTTGACACTTGATATTAGCAAAAATGGAGAGGTAAGCTATCCTGCTGCAGTGCTAGATTCTGAAAATCTCTACATCACATACACTTACGATCGCAAACAAATTAAATATGCCAAGGTGCGCCTTGATACACTCCAAGAGCTTATCGCTCAAGCAAAAGAAAAGAATCCAGTATTTTTTAAAGAGCAAGATAAAGATATTGGAGAGGATCCACTTTTATATCTTAGAGATTTTTATTTCGCACAAAATGGTTATATGTCCCAAGATTTTAGACACTAAGGGGTAAGTAGCAATGTTTGACTTATGGATTATATATGTAGCGATTGCATTATGGATTGGGACTCACTTGTTGGAATCTAGAATTCTTGTGAAATATATATTTTGTCTCGTATGTATTGTGTTAGCCTGTATACCGATGTTTTTTACACATTATAATAGTATTGAGATCATATATACATTTTTTGATGCACCGGGCATTATAAGTATCTTGATTGCACTTACTTTTTTGGCTAAAACTTTTGTGCAAGACGTTGGGACTCTTATGCACAAACAAATCTCCATATCCTTTGCATTGCGACCTATAACATTTTTTTATTATGCAATCTTTGGGGCGTTATTGCTTTTGGGCACACTGAACATAGTGCCTTGGCTTGATGTTTATCATTTTGATCCACTTTTTGAAAATCTCGTTGTATTGGGTGTGATAGCAGTGATGATATATAGTGATTCACTTATGGGGATCTTTCTTGCTTTAGCCTCTATTACCCTCTTTTTCACAGATACGCACAATATCTTAGATAGAATCTTTTGTCCGTATTTGTGGGTTTATAGTGTAGGCTATACACTTTTTATGAGTTTTATATCACTAAGGAAATATTATGAAAAACGCATTTTGGTTTAGAGCTTCATTGTGGAAGTGTGTTGTTTTCGCACTTACAATGTATGGAGTCTTTTTTGCACTGCGTTTAGGGTTTGTGATATATATCGATTTTTCTGATCACGACGTAACACACATTCCTTTTTCCACCTATTTCCAAATACTATCTTATGGCTTGTTGTATGATGGCAATATTGTAGGGATTCTGACACTTATAATCTTTATTTTGGGTCTTTTCTTGTATCAATCCTCCATGGGGCGCAAGATTTTACATATGCTTGCTATTTTGTGTATCGTTGTAAGTCTCTATGTAGGTTTAAGCCAAATATGGTTTTATTATCTGTATCACGATACATTTGATGCAAATTTGTTTCGTGATAATATACAATTTTCTATTTTTATAGCACCCTGGGAAAAATACACTCACTGGAAGCTTTTTATCTTTCTTGTAAGTTGTATCGTGTTTTTTGGGGTTATGCGCATTGGCTTTAAGATTATAGATTCTGTGTATCAGACAAATACATATACACGCCTCTCGTATCAAACTCCCAAATATTCGCCTTTGCTTATTCTTGTAGTATGTTTTGCGACTTGGGAGGCTTTTGTATTAAGTGGCATAACGACAAAATACCTACAACTCCATAGCAATCTCCAAAAAACACTACCTAACGCGATAGCTAGCCTTAGTAAAACATACAAGCTCTATACACAAATCAATCATTCCTCCTTTAGTGATTATATAGATCAATCACCCACAGAGGTTGTGAAAGATTTTTTTGAAATACAAGAAGATTTACCACACTATGATTTGCAAAAACTTCTCCAAAAAAGCACCAATAACCCATCTAATACGCAAATTAATCATATTTTTTATATTATTGTTGATGGACTTAATGATTGGTGTTTGGAGAAGGGGGTTGATAAAATTGGACTATGTAGCGAATTAAATACGCTTGTATCACAAGGTGCATTTAAAACAAATATCTTTTTAGAAAATGCCCCTAATGATATAGCTAGTCTTGAAATGCAAATAAGCGGTCTTTTTAATATCGGTATTGATTTACGCCTTGCCTCCAAACAGATTGAGAATCTCAAAACTTCGTTAGCAATGAATTTTAAAGCATTAGGATATACAACAAACTTTTTCTTTGGTGGCGACAGAGATCATTGGGATAAGCTTGATGAGTTTGTGCATTCCCAAGGCTTTGATGAGAGTTTTTATAACACGCAGATTATCCAAAGTGCCAAAACACGATCCTATAAGCCTCCATATGCGCACACAACGGGTGCTTATAATCAACACCTTGTAAATCTCGTGCGAGATAGATTGTTTGTAGGTTATCAACAAAAAAGCTTTAATGTTATAGTGACTACGCCTTATACCAAAGACCAAGAGATAGAATCTAGCTATACGCAACATATACAAGAATTTGTGCAGGCACATCCAGAAATCATCACACAAGGTGATATACATCTATTAAGCTATCTATACCAACAAGATAAGATTTTGGCTAAATTTATAGCAGATATAAACGAGAGATTCCCAAATGTACTTTTTGTAATCACAAGCACGCATAACACCACCAAAATCTCTACATCAAAAAACAAATATAATGTGCCTTTTATTCTCTATGCACCAAGTCTAAAGCCTAGAATACTTTCTAATGTGGGTTCACATGTGGATATCATGCCAACAATCCTTGAGCTAGTGGCACCAAACAGGCACGAATATGTAAGTTTTGGAAAACCACTTCTTAGCAACAAAAACAGCTCATATCAAGAAAATCTCTATAAGGCATTTGGTGATAAAGTAGTGGCAAATGAACGATTTATATACAATGGGGCACATATAGAGTATGTTAGTCAAGGTTTAGAGCGCGCAAAAGACAAAGAACTTGCCTATTCTTTGTATCAACATTTACAACAAGCACGAGCTTTAAGTTGGTGGATCTTTAAAAATGGCTATATGATAGAATAGATTCACTACATTTTTGTATCACAAAGAAAACTCTGTGCTTGTATTAAAATAATGTAGCATTGTTCTAATGCTTGCATGCGTGATAATCTTTCGGTCTTTAGCACTCTTAGTGGATATATGATAATTTTTCACTGCAATATCCTTATCAGCGCTAAAACAATGATTCCAAGCATGCCCAAAATATGTGCAAATATTTGGTGGCGTGATATGTTGCCATTTATCCGCAATATAAAGATTCACCCACTTTTGGATACTTTGTGGCTTTTCTTTTAAGCACCAATATCCTACAGGATCCATTGTTACAAGTAAAGGAATACTTTGTGGTGCAAGATTTAGTGTTGCTAACACCTTAGTAATATTTGCTGCTCCCCAGCTATGTGCGAATAAATAAGGATGATACCCTGCATTAAGAAGTTCGGGTAACCACGCATGAAAAAGTGCTTTGCTATCAAAGGTTGTATATATTTTTGTGCAAAAAAGAATATGAGCAAGTTTTTGATAGCTACCATTTGTAAATTGTGCAAATTCCCTAAACACCACATGATGATAGCTATCCATAAGCCCACCAACAAAAATAATAATATGTTTATAATCTCGTGATGTGGTGGCTTGTAAGTGAAAATCCTCACAATCACTAATACTCTGTAAGTCCTCATGGCGCAAAAAGATATTTGTTTGTTTATAAGCAGTTTTTGGAGGGGGAATATCACCTCGCCACAATGCAATAGGAAGTCCTAGATTCACGAAGTACCTTTTTTAATGCCTACAAGTTTGGCACATATAAAACTTTCAGCAAGATTTTGAGCATTTTGACGTGGATTTCCATTCCATAAAGAATTTATTACAGCGGACATATCAGCATTTTTTAGCACTTTGATATTATCTTTGCTAATTCCCCCAATAGCGCAAATTGGAATATCAAGCAGTGCCTTTGCTTCAACAAGAATCTCTGCCCCAATACACACGGCATTTGGCTTAGTCAAAGAAGGAAAGATAGAACCAAATGCTACATAATCTGCACCTTGAGATTGTGCTTCTTTGGCGCGCGATATATCTCCATAACTCGAAACACCCAAAATACCCTTAAATCTTTTGCGCACCAATGCGAGATTCCCATCATCTTTGCCAATATGCAATCCCGGAACACCAAGCCTTATCGCGAGATCTATGCGATCATTCAAGACAAAAAGCACATTTGAAGTAGCACATATATGCATTAAATGCTTAATAATCTCTATAATATCCTTATCTAAGCTATTTTTATCTCTAAATTGAAAAATTTTTATACCACCCGCTATGGCTTCTTGCACTTGAGTTATAAGAGTGCTAAATGGTGTGAGTTTTTCGTCACTGATGCCATAAAGACCTGCTAAATCATATGTTTGTCCGCTCATAGATTCTCCAATCTGGCATTTCAAATAAATCTGGTGCATTATGTAGATACTCAAAAGGTTCAAATCGTTCTTTGTAGCCCATAGAATAATGATCTTTTATCCAATAACCGGGATAAAAATAGCGCAATCCCCTTTCTTTAGCAATCTTAAGTTGCACAAGAATATTAAATGTCCCCAAACTTAAATGTCCATAGTCATGATCATAGAAAAAATACACTGCACTTATACTATCTCCAAGTATATCTACTAATCCAACGCCTATAAGTTTAGAATCTCGCACATACAAAAACTCATAACCATATTCCTGATGACCTTCGACAAACATTTCGTGATAGCTTTGCTCTGTGATAAGCGTGTATTCCCACGATTTTTTGAGATTCATTACGCGGTGGTATTTGTCATACAACAAAAGATGATCTTGTGTTAAAGTTGGTTTTTGTATGTATATAGCGGTTTCTTGATTATTTTTTAGCACTCGTTTCTGATTTTTGCTCAATTCAAAATCTTCCACTAGAGTGCGTATAGAAATACACTCCTTACAATGCTGACACACAGGAACAAAAAAATATTTTCCAAAGCGTCTCCAACCTCTTTGCAATAAACCCAAATAAAAGGATTGGGAACAATGAAAAATATGAAAATAACGCATTGTGCTCTGTTGATTGGCAAGATAGCTACAATGCTTAGAATCTGAAAAAAATTCAAATATTTTCATCATAATCCCACATACTGCCTTTTAAAATTTGTAACTTTTTGGACATAACGGCGTGCCTCATCTTGGCTTAGCTTTGTTGTGAGGCGTTTATATACTTGATCTGCAGAAAGAGAGTTTATAACGCTAATAGCTTGTTTTCGATCGCTATGAAACGCACGCAACACATTTCCACTTCCCGTGTTATACGCCGCTATGACACAATACTCTTGCGATTTTGGATCGGTAATGCCTTGTAAATAGCGATTAAAAAGTATATGTAAATATGCACTACCATACCTAATATTTGTCTCTGGTGTGAAAAGCATTGTTTTTGTTGGCACTCCACTATTGCCAGTGATAAGCTTATGTGAATCTGCCCCTGCTGTGCTTGGAACAATCTGCATTAATCCATATGCAGGCACATGACTCATAGCATATGGGTTAAAGTTAGATTCTGTATGAATGATTGCCATCACAAGTGCAGGATCAAGACCAAATTCCTTGGCATAGCGTTGTGCAATAGCTTGGTAACTATTACCAGCAAGTTTTTGGTAATCATCACTCATTTGCAAATCTACGTAATACACCTTGTGAGCATTAGTATCAGTGCGTGTTTGGAGTTTATTTTGCACTAAATATTGTGCATATTTTTTGGCTCGCCATTCATACAAAATATCCTGTCCCTCATTGTCCTTAATAAGTCCTGCAAGAAATGGCTTTCCATCAAATTTGACTTCAGAATCCGAATACAAATCCACATCTCTAGGATCCTTTGGGGTTAGCAATGCCTTAGTGATTGCGTTTTCTAAGGCATTAGTGGGATTTGAATCATCTATGGTTTCTACGCGAATCTTACCGCTTGCAAAATCAATGCTTGAGCGCGAAAGATAATGATCGCTATATTTAACAAGCTTTGAGGTATCTGATACTGCAAACTCACTCTCCCCCCAATTTTTTGAAATATTCCCACTAAGATTCATTAATTCTTGTCTATGGGCTTTATGAGCTTTTTTGAGATTCTCATTTGCTTGGCTTGAAAAGTCTGAATTATTATGTAACTCACTCTCTAAGGCAAGATCGGATTGTGCCAAAAGACTATCACGACCAAAAAATGAAGTATTTGCATTACCACTTGAAATTTTTTTGGCTTTTTTTGTTGTGCGTATATCATCTTCATATGAAGCCCACATTTTTGAATCTGCACCATCCATGAGAGTGTGTCGCTTGAGTGTTGTATGACTTGTATCTATCTTGCAACCAATAAACACATACAATATACACAGACACGCAAAAAAAGAGAGATATTTCACGCCACCAACCTTACTTTAGATTCTATACAAGCTCGTAGAATCTACAATTTTTCTTAATTTTTAAAGAAACAAGCAAAAAAAATTCCTTAGAGACAAGATTTTGACTTATGTGCATTATCTAAAAAGTCTTAGCGGATATTAGCAAGCTTGAGGATAAACTCCACTTCCCCCTTACCAAGACGCATTTCTTTGGCAATAGAATCTATACTCCAGCCATCTCTAAAAAGTGCGCTAATGCGTTTTTCATCAATAGTATTTCCATTTGAGGGCATATAATTTAACTCACGCAGTTTTTCCTCAAGCATAAGGGTTTTTTCTTCCATATAGTCATTTTGTTTATGAATATCAGATTCTAAGATTTCTATTTGTCGTTGCACCTTAATAAGCCCATTGCTTAATGCGTCTCGCACTTCGGCCTTTATCTTGCTCCCAAGTGCGGTATTGGTATATTGGTTTTCAAGCTCATTGTCTTTTATCCATTTTTTAATTTTATACATTTCTTTGTTTAGATCCTCAATCCCACGCTCAAAACGCCTAAGGCGCTTGTATGTATCCATATTACGAAAATAATTTGCTACAACAAGCACAATGACAACAAGCAAACAAGCGATGCTGCAAATCATACTAAGATTTTGAAATGACAATTCAAACACTACACTATCCTTTATTGTGTCTTTTGTTGGAGGCTTTTTGTATCCAAAATCATACCACGCTCACACTCTGCTACAAAAGTATCAAAATATGTGCGGTTTTTGATATGAATATGTTCGATTTTAGCAACTTGTGGGTGCAAAACTCTTGCAAAGATTCCAAGTGTGCGTTCAGGAAAAAATGGAACAAACATACGCACATAAATCGCATTCTCTCCCTCACAATCCCCAAAACTTTGATCTTCATCAAGACATAATGCATCATGTCCGACAAATCTAAGTTTGGCTTTGTGTGCAAGAGGCAAAAACTCTTGTTCTTTATGCGTAAGTATCTGTTCTAATCTCTCAAGCTTTTTATACATTTGGGTTAAAATCTCAATAATCACTACATTTTCTTCACCTAAAGCATTCTTAGAATGCATAGTTTTTATCCATTTCAATATAGGTGCTTCACTAAAAGTCGCGAGAGTAGAAAACTCCTCTTCATACAGAGGCATTTTTTGAGTTTGTAGGTATTCATAGGCTAGGTGCAGATGACATCTCCCCAAACGCGTCGAAATCCCCAAAGATTCTAATAATGCCTTATAGTCCATAATGCCACACCCCATCAAAACCTACAAATGCAAAAAACACAAACCCCAAATATCCATTGGTCGCAAAAAATGCCTTAGGGATATTCACAAAGTCCTTATGCACGAGGTATTGTTCATATGTAAGCATTATTGCACAAATAGCTAAGCCCACATACGAAATAACACCTAGAATCTGTGTCTGATATATAAATATTCCCCAAAAAATCACCGCACAAAGATGAAATAGTCTTGAAAGATATAGGGTATTTTGCACCCCAAATCGCGAAGGAATTGAATAGAGATTGTGCTTTATATCAAATTCCCTGTCTTGCAAGGAATACAACAAATCAAATCCGGCTACCCAAAACATCACTGCCACACTCAAAGCTATGCACCACCACTCTAAACTTCCTAGCACTGCAATACATCCAGCAATAGGCGCAAGACCCAATGAGATACCAAGCACAAGGTGTGCGAATGAAGAAATGCGCTTCATCATCGAGTATCCTCCCAAAATTACCAAAAAAGGTAAAGACAGCGTAAAAGCAAGGGTATTGATATAGTAAGACACAAGCACAAAGATACTAGCATTGACACCACAAAACACACTTAAAGCCACAAACCCTACCCTACCATCAACACTAGGACGATTTGTAGTGCGTGGATTAAGCGCATCTATATCTCTATCTAAAAGCCGATTAAAGGCCATTGCAAAATTTCGCGCACTCACAAGTGCCATAACACACAAAAAAAATGTAGACCATCCCATCCAAATGCTTCCATCAGCCTGTAAACTTGCAACGACCATGGATATGAGGATAAAGGATGCAGAAAAAATTGTGTGCTCAAACATCACAAGTTCATTAAAATTTTTTATTTTCTTTAGCACCACCACACTCCAAAAACTTGACAAATGCCTTATTTTACATTAACTAACTTTAAAAAAGCCTCTTTAGATTCTTAAACCTAGAGTCCATAATGTGCCTTTTTGTGTCGCAACACACTAAGCTCCATACCTAGCAAAGCACTTACTTTCTCTAAATCATTATCATTATGCTTGAGCGCTTGTGCCAAAAATTCACGCTCTATCTCCTCAAATCCTCCTATTTCCCCTGCACTGCCAAAAACCTTTTGTCTAGATTCTAAAAACAAATCTTTTGGTGTGATTTGCTCACCATCACTTAAAATTACTGCTCGCTCTATCACCGAGAGAAGCTCACGTACATTCCCATACCAAGGATATTCAAGCAATGCCTTTTCACTATCTTTGTGCAAAACTTTTGGAGCAAATCCATATTTTTGTATCGTTTCTTGAAGTTTGTATCGTGCAATATCTAAAATCTCTTCCTTGCGCTCTTTAAGCGGTGGGACAAAAATGGGGATTGTCTGCAAACGAAAAAACAAGTCCTCGCGAAAATGACCTTGCGTGATTTTTTGCATAATATTAGCATTTGTGGCAGAAATAAAACGCACATCAATAGAAATTTTTTTGGAACTTCCTAAACGCGTGAGTGTTTTTTCTTGCAATACTCGTAATAACTTAGCTTGCAAGGCAATAGGCATTTCGCCTATCTCATCTAAAAACACACTTCCACCATTAGCATCCTCTAAGATTCCGTGTTTTGAGTTTGTCGCATCTGTGAATGCGCCTTTTTCATACCCAAAAAGCTCAGATTCTAGTAAATGTTCAGGGATTGCTGCCATATTGATAGCGATAAATGGGGCATTAGCACGCTTGGAATGTATATGGATAAAGTTTGCAAACACATCTTTGCCTACACCGCTTTGCCCCATCAAAAATACATTTGCGTCAGTTGGAGCGACTTTTAGGGCGATATTTTTGGCATTTTCAAGAGCTGGGGAAGAGGAGATGAAAAATTTTTTGTGTGTATCTTTCATAGATTGCGTGGGGTGTGTCTTTGTTTTGCCTGTTTTTTTGCTTATAGAATCTTCTTGGTTGTATTCACCCAGGATTTCTTGCTCTTTTTTGAGGTTTTCTAGGGTTTGGATTAATTCCTCAAAACTAAAGCCCTTTACTAAAAAATCCTTAACACCTAAACGGATAGCTTTTATCGCATTTTGCACAGATGCGTTACCTGTAATAACGATACTTATGTATTTGCCCTCTAATTCTTGCAAAAATTGTAGCCCATCCATTTGGGGCATATTAATGTCGGTAATAATCACATCAAAATCTTGTGGTGTGTGCTGAAGCATAGAAATTGCTTTTAGCGCTTCTTTGGCGTTTTTAAAGCTCTTTATATCATAGTCTGGATAGTCGTTAAAGGCGATTTCTAGGGATTTGCGATAATTGATGTCATCTTCTACGATACAAACTTTCATTATATTCCTTAAGTTGGCTTATAGAATCTACAGGCTAAAATTCCATTATATTTCATTTGTGCTTAAAGTAAAGGTGATAATGCTACATCTCACTACTAATAACGCATTGCCCACACTCGCTCATCTCCCCCAAAGTTCTGGCGTGTATCAATACTTTGATGCAAACGGACATCTCTTATACGTAGGGAAGGCAAAGAATCTTAAAAAACGTATTAAGAGTTATTTCACACCAAGCACAAAGCTAAGCCCACGCATAGCTTCTATGGTGTCACAAGTATCTGAAATAAAAACTTTTATCACTCCAAACGAACAAGATGCACTCATTTTGGAAAACTCTCTTATCAAAAGCCTCAAACCAAAATATAACATTTTGTTGCGTGATGATAAAACATATCCATATATTTACATTGATTATAATGAAGATTTCCCCACACTAGAGATCACACGCACATTGCTTAAGAAGCGCAATATCACATATTTTGGACCATTTAGCACTGGGGCTCGTGATTTGCTAGAAAGCATCTTGCAATCCCTACCTTTAGTGCAAAAGAAGTCTTGTCTTAGAGGCAAAAAAGCATGTTTGTTTTATCAGATTAAACGTTGCTTAGCTCCATGTGAAGGTAAAACAAACAAAGAACAATATGCCCAACTCCTTGAACAAGCTATTGATTTACTACAGCACAAAAAAAAGCTCATTGCTATATTAGAATCCAAAATGCAAACTCTCGCACAACATTATGCGTTTGAAGAAGCCGCAAAAATACGCGATAGTATCGCTAAAATCACTCAAATGCAGGCGTTTTCTCATATCGATTTGTTAGACTATAGTAATCTTGATGTCTTTGTATTTTGTGCAGATACCAATCATTATGGCATAATGATGAAGCTTTTTATACGTAATGGACGCATAAGCTCAAGCGATTTTTTATCTATTCATGATGAATCCCTACAATCCCTCACTACAGAATCTTCCCAAGCAGATAAATCCCAAGTCTTACACTCTTTATATACCCAAGCCCTACTCAACCATTATAAAACCCCTGCGCCATTATTACCGGATTCTATTTTATTACCCTATGAAATCGGCATCTTTGAAGAAAAAATACGCTTAGAAAAAATTTTGCAAAAACGCACAGGCAAAAAAATTACCATACTTCAACCCCAGAGGGGCAAAAAACACGAACTTATCAATATTGCACGCACAAATGCCAAAGAACTTATGCGTTTGCAAGAGCAACAAAAGCAACACTACATACAAGAACTACAAGCTTTGCGCGAACTTTTTGCTCTCTCAAATCTCCCTTATCGCATAGAAATTTTTGATACCTCACATCATAGTGGAAGTGCCTGTGTGGGAGGAATGGTCGTGTATGAAAATGATGGGTTTTTGAAAAATGCCTACAGACATTATCATTTACAAGGCACTGATGAATACGCACAAATGCGAGAAATGCT
The DNA here is from genome assembly GCF_900198655.1 of Helicobacter equorum. Lineage (GTDB taxonomy): Bacteria > Campylobacterota > Campylobacteria > Campylobacterales > Helicobacteraceae > Helicobacter_F > Helicobacter_F equorum. The sequence goes on from NZ_FZPO01000013.1 coordinate 21,640, forward strand.
TACACGCAGAGCCCTAGATTTTGAATCTAATCCCCCACCAAATCTTTGGCTCCTTGATGGCGGTGCGGCACAAATTACTATAGCAAAAGAGATTTTAGAAAGTGCAGGAGTGCAAATAGATATCTTAGGAATAGCCAAACACAAACTCAATGGGCGCGCACATCGGGCTAAGGGAAGTGCTAGCGATTATGTATATATGCTAGATTCCAAACACACAGCACAAGAACACATACAAACAACACAAATACGACTGCCTCCAAGCGACAAACGACTACAATTTTTGCAAAAATTGCGCGATGAGGCACATCGCTATGCAATCACTTTCCATAGGAACAAAAAGTTAAAAAATCTTACACAAGCCCAAGCTTTAGGCATAGAAAAAAATCTTAGCGTTGCCCAAATACAAAAACTTCTTAGAATCTATGGTGATTTTGCACATATACGCGATCTCACACCAATAGAAATTACTCAAGCATTACGCCAACGACACACAAAACCATAAAAAAAAGAAATATTAATAAAGGACATAAAGTGCTACAATCAATCCAAAATAAACTCCAAAAAACTACCATTCAAGGCAAAACGCATATCCTGCTGTATCTCATCGCTGTTATTTTTGTGCTTTGCTGGGTTATGGGACTTTTGGCACTTATGGGACTAAAGGCAGATTATGATAGCAACTATCCCACGCAAAAAATGAGCATGCTCTATGCACAAGAGATGCAAAACTCCTTTTTAGATTCACGCACCAATAGTGATAATGTCCAAATACTTTGGCAAACTTATAAGCATGATTTGCAAGAAAAAGAAAACCGCTATAAATTCCTTAATAAAATCCGTCATTGGTATCAAGCTAGTTTTTTAAGAGAACAAAAAGAAGAAATTATGAGGCTTTCTAATATGCAGCGAGAAATAATCGCACAAATTGATCATGCACTACAAGAGCACAATATATCTCGCTATGATCTTTTTACTAAACTTGTACGATGCAATATAGAACTCGCAACAATCAATAAAGAAGTAAGCGATTCACTCTATGACTTTAGCCTTAAGATTCTGGGATTTTTCTTGCTTGTCTTAGCCTGTATGTTTCTTATACTCTCTAAAGCCATTACAGATTCTATTAATAATGCCTATAATTCGCTAGAAAACCTTGTGGCACAAAAAACTATCGAACTTCAAACACTAAACAATAATCTCCAAAAATCCATAGAATATGAAGTAAAACAAAATCAACAAAAAGACTTATTTTTGTATCAACAAGCACGATTAGCCTCTATGGGAGAGATGATTCACAATATCGCGCATCAATGGCGACAACCGCTAAATTCTCTTACCCTTCTTATACAGAGTTTTAAAACCAAATACGATCAAGGCAAGTTTGATAAAGAATTTCTATATGCACAAACCCAATATGGCCTCAAAATTGCTAAAAATATGTCCGAAACCATTGAGAGTTTTAGCACATTTTTTCGTCCCGACAAAGAAAAAACATGCTTTAGTATCAAAAAAGCGCTTTTAGATTCTCTTGAGCTTCTTTCTGGGGTGCTATATGATGAAAATATCCAAGTAAGCACCAATATGCAAGAGGATTTTACAATTTTAGGCTACGAAAATGCTTTTACACAAGTGGTATTTGTTTTGCTTAACAACGCCATAGATGCATTTAAAGAATCTAAAATTCCTAATGATAAGCGTTTTGTAGAGATTAGCATTACGCCTTGTGATACAAATCTCGCTATCAATGTCAAAGACAATGCAGGAGGTATCAAGCTTGATGACATACAAAAAATATTTGAACCCTACTTTACAACCAAACACAAATCGGCAGGAACAGGAATAGGGCTTTATATGGCAAAACAAATTATTGAAAAACAATTTTTTGGTAGCATTGCGGTGCAAAATATCACTTTTAAGCTTCAAGAAGATTCCGATATTGTTCATAAGGGATCTAAAGGAAGTGCTTTTAGTATTATTATTCCTCATAGTGCGTGTATTTTACAAACCGCTACCACAGCACCATAAATCTAAACCACACAAGGAGACAAAGTATGAATCACCCTAAGCGTAGCTTAAAAGATTTGACAATCCTCTATGCAGAAGATGATCAAGATACGCTAAAACTCACTGCAATGGTACTAGAAGATTATGTCGGACGACTTATTTTAGCAAAAAATGGACAAGAGGCATGGCATTTATTTAATCAGCACAAGATTGATGTGGTGCTTACTGATATTTTAATGCCAAAACTTAGTGGGCTAGACCTTGTGGGACTTATCCGCCATTCCACCCAACCAAATATCCCCATCATCATTGCTTCTGCACACACTGAAGTAAAATATCTCTTGGAAGCTATTAATCTTAGAGTGGATAACTACATTCTAAAACCTATCGAAATAGATTCACTACTTAAAGTCTTGCAAAAGGCGATTCTACCTTTTGTCCAAGCCAAGGAAATAGAAGCACAGAGTCTCCTTATCAAGGCTATTTCTACCTTTGTTGGTGGCAAAAAAATAGAAATTGTTAAATTCCTCATCGAGCATTGCGATGAAGATAAGATTTTTCACGGATCGTACGAAGATATTTTGCTGCACCTTAATGTTAGCAAACCAACAATTGTCAAAACTTTTAAACAACTTATGGACGCAGGAATTCTTATCAAAGTCCGCAACAAAATGTATCGTTTTCACCAAGATTTTTTACTTGAAAATATGCAATTGTAAAATTAAGCAAATAGCGAACTTTACGCAGCCTTAAGCAAAAAATCGCTAGAATGGCTAGTTTTACTGCTCTAAAACTTCAATTTACTTCACTAAGGACTTAAATGGCTAATGAAAAAACACGAACGCATACACCAGTAGAAGGTTATAAAATAGAAGATCTTAAATCAAGCTCTGTTGTTAAACTAATTGAAATCGCTAAAAAACTTGGTATTGAAAATCCACAAGAATATCTCCGACAAGATCTCATCTTTGAGATTCTAAAAACTCAAGTTACGCAAGGTGGCTACATTCTCCTTACAGGAATCTTAGAAATTATGCCTGATGGACACGGATTTTTGCGTGCATCTGATAAGAGCTTTAGTAATAGCCAAAACGATACCTATGTCTCACAAAGCCAAATTCGCCGTTTTGCACTAAGAAATGGTGATATAGTAATGGGACAGGTGCGCCCACCAAAAGATCAAGAACGCTACTATGCACTTTTAAAAATTGAAGCAGTCAATTTTATCTCTCTTGATGAAATCAAAAATCGCCCACTTTTTGATAATCTCACACCACTTTTTCCTATAGAACAGCTTAAACTTGAATATCAATCCGATATGGTAACAGGTAGAATGCTTGATCTCTTCACACCTATAGGCAAGGGACAACGCGCACTTATTGTTGCTCCGCCACGCACGGGAAAAACTGAACTTATGAAAGAACTTGCACACGGCATAGCCAAAAATCACCCAGAAGTTGAACTCATGGTACTTTTGGTAGATGAACGCCCAGAGGAAGTAACCGATATGGAGCGTAGCGTCAAAGGACAAGTATTTAGCTCAACATTTGATCTCCCTGCAACAAACCATATTCGTGTCGCTGAACTTGTCATAGAAAGCGCTAAACGCAAAGTAGAAATGGGCAAAGATGTCGTGATTTTATTAGATTCTATTACACGATTGGCACGCGCATATAATGCCGCCACACCCTCTAGTGGCAAAGTGCTAAGCGGTGGGGTTGATGCAAATGCCTTGCATAAACCAAAGAGATTTTTTGGTGCAGCTCGCAATATTGAGCAAGGCGGTAGCCTCACTATTATCGCTACTGCACTTATTGATACAGGATCACGCATGGATGAGGTGATTTTTGAGGAATTTAAAGGCACAGGAAATAGTGAAATTGTCCTTGCGCGTAGTGTTGCGGATCGCCGAATCTATCCAGCGCTTGATATTCTCAAATCTGGCACACGCAAAGATGAGTTGCTACTTGGTAAAGATAAGCTCACAAAAGTATGGATGTTGCGTAATGTAATGCATACGATGGATGATGTGGAAGCACTAAGTTTCATCTATAGTAAGATGAAGCAAACTCAAGACAATGAAGAATTTTTAAATGCTATGAATCCTCAAGAATAAGTAAAACTATGAAAGTCGGTGTGTTTGATAGTGGTGTTGGAGGACTTAGTGTTTTAAAAAGTCTTTTGGAAGCCAAACTTTTTGAATCTATCGTATATTATGGCGATACCGCTCGTGTCCCATACGGAACCAAAGATAAACAAACTATTATTCGATTTTCTCTCCAAGCACTTGATTTTTTTATCTCTCAACATATCGATATGCTTGTTATAGCTTGTAATACTGCAAGTGCATATGCGCTAGATTCACTTAGTCAAAATGCTCCATTCCCAGTTATAGGAGTTATCACACCCGGTGTACTTGCTACGCAAAATAAACTCCCTTCTAAAGATTCTTCTATCCTTGTAATTGCCACAAAAGCCACAATCGCTTCAAATCTTTATGCTACCAAACTCCAAGAAAAAGGTTTTTGTAATGTAAAAAGTCTAGCAACAGGACTTTTTGTGCCATTTGTCGAAGAGGGAATCTACGATGGCAAACCTATGCAAGCATTGTTGGAATATTACTTTAGTGGATATAATCCCCCTGATGCACTTATTTTAGGTTGCACACATTTTCCGCTTATTGCTCACGCCCTTAGCACATATTTTGGCAAGGATACAATCCTTATTCATAGTGGTGAAGCTATTGTAGAATATATTCAAAGTACCTATCATTTACCTACACAACGCCAATTACATTCTTTAGGATTTTTTGCAAGTGATGATGTCAATGCACTAAAACACACTGCAAAAGGATGGCTTGGTAACCTTTATATGCCCTAAAAGTATGTAGATGAAATATCTTAGTATCTGTGTTTGTGCAATAATGTATGTATGTTTTTTTTGGGCGTGTTCTACAAGCGTCAAACCAAAAACTCTATCAGATAAAGAATGGAAAGCTTATCGCCTAAGTATTGATACCAAAGTGCTTTTTGCACCACAAAATGCCACTATGATTTTTGACACGCAACAAAACAGAATCTATGGCAATACTGGGTGCAATAACTACACGGCTAACATACAAGTGGAGCAAAATAAACTTATTATCACCAAGCGCACCTTTACGCGTAAACTTTGTGAATCTCAAGAAGTGATGGATTATGAGTTTGCATTTTTGCGTAGCCTTGAAGGAGAATACGACATCATCACGCTACAAGAATACAAAGATCGCTTAAGCACCTATGGACAAATTACAAATCCAGATTTATACGACAGCAAAGTTTCCCAAAACATGCTTATCCTCGCCAGTAGATTCAAAGCCTATTTTCTCATACCCTAAACGCATGCAAAATCTCTCCACCAAACAACACTTTACCCTCACACAAGATGCAGAGGGCATTTTTGAATCTAAGGGATCAAAATTTTTAGCCTTTATCTTTCCTATAGAATGTGATATACACGCGCCAACGCCAAAACTTATCTTGCAAAATTATATACAAGCACTCAAACCCAAGCATACTAAGGCTGTGCATTTTGTAAGTGCTATGCGAGCTTTTGCATATACTGAAAGTGAGAACACAGAAACTAGTATCATAGAATCTTCTAGTGATGATGGAGAGCCAAAAGGTAGCTCAGGCGTGCCTTGTCTAAATGTCCTAAAGGGCGAATGCCTTGTAAATGTGGGTTGTGTAGTTGTGCGATATTTTGGTGGCACATTGCTTGGAATAGGAGGATTAGTAAGAGCCTACACTGCTACGACACACGCAGCAATCCATAATGCTAAAACCACGCAAACCCTCATGCCTTTTATCCAAAAACACACTCTTACCCTCTGCATTCCTTACACGCAGTTTTCAAAATTACAATATCTTGCTAAAAATCTTGATATCACACTCTTAAAACAAAACTTTACAGAATCTAGCATAGAAATTTTGTGTTCTGGGACGCAAAAAGCACTAGATACATTAAAAAATACGCTATAATCACGCATTTATTAAGGAGTTTATTTATGGAGTTTTTTAGCACATACTATTTGGAATTTAAAGTTTTGCATCTTCTTGCGCTTATTTCTTGGATGGCGATGTTGTTTTATCTTCCTAGGCTTTTTATGTATCACGCCCAAAATCGAGATAACAAAGATTTTATTACAATTGTAAAATTGCAAGAACAACGCCTTTATGCTTATATAGGTATGCCTGCATTTGTAGTGACAATCTTTAGTGGCGTGACACTCATACTTGCAAATACGAGTATTTTTACCAATGGTGGGTGGTTTCATGCTAAGCTTTTATTTGTAGTGTTTCTTGTGATATATCACTTTTTGTGTGGATACTTCATCAAAACGTTAGGCAATGGCAGTTGTCAAAAAAGTGGCAAATTTTTTAGAATCTTTAATGAATTTCCCACACTCTGTCTTATAGCAATCGTGATTTTTGTAGTCATCAAACCATTTTAGGGGTGTGCATGGCAAAACTATGGGGTGGGCGTTTTGAGAGTGAATCTAGTAAGTTGCTTGAAGACTTCAACGCCTCTATTGGATTTGATTGGCAAATGTGGCGTGAAGATATACAAGGATCAAGAGCACATGCCAAAATGCTAAAAAACATAGGGATTTTAACGCAAGATGAATTAAACTCAATTATGAGTGGCTTAGACACAATCGCTACTATGATTGAATCTGGAGAATTTGTCTTTAGCAACAGCGATGAAGATATCCATATGGCAATAGAATCCAAACTCACACAACTCATCGGTGAAAGTGGCAAAAAACTCCATACCGCACGCAGCAGAAACGATCAAGTAGCACTCGATTTTCGTCTCTTTAGTCTTAGAGCTAATAAATCCCTTACGCATTCTATATTGGCACTCATGGAAACCCTCCTTACGATTGCCAAAGACCATACACACACTATTATGCCCGGTATGACACATCTCCAACACGCCCAACCTGTCAGCCTCGCATTTCATATTGTAGCGTGGTGTTGCTCACTGCAACGAGATGTGCAGCGATTCCAAGATAGTTTTATACGCAACAATTTCTCTCCTCTAGGATCTGGTGCACTCGCAGGTACGCCTTATGGCAACGATAGAGAATTTGTCGCCAAGGAATTAGGGTTTAGTGCGCCCACACTTAATGCCATGGATTCTGTAAGTGATAGAGACTTTGCACTTGATTTACTCTATGATATTGCTATGCTTATGATGCACATTTCGCGTATAAGTGAGGAACTCGTGCTTTGGAGTAGTGTGGAATTTGGCTTTATCACACTTAGCGATGCATATAGCACGGGTAGTTCGATTATGCCACAAAAGAAAAATCCCGATGTCCCAGAACTTTTGCGTGGGAAAAGTGGGAGAAGTTTTGGAAATCTAATGGCACTTTTAAGTGTGATGAAATCTCTCCCTCTTGCATATAACAAAGACACACAAGAAGACAAAGAAAATGTCTTTGATAGTGTGCATACTGCCAAAATTTCACTCCAAATCCTAAAAGAATGCCTAGACACAGCAACCTTTCATACACACAATATGCGAAAAATGGCTACCAAAGGGCATTTAAGTGCTACAGATTTAGCGGATTTTTTGGTGCGCAAATGCGGGATACCATTCAGAGATTCTCACCATATCACAGGTAAAGTCGTGGCATATGCAGAAAAAAAAGGTGTGGATATAAGCACACTCACGCAACAAGAGCTCCAAAGTATAGATTCTCGAATAAAAGATGGTGCAAGTGCAGTGCTTGACATAGAATCTAGTATGGAAGCACGCAATTCTCTAGGTGGCACAGCAAGTGTGCAAACACTTGCGCAAATTGTAAGTTTAAAAGCCTTTATCACACAGGCAAAAAGCGCTATGGAGTAACTATGCAAGATAAACAAACACAAATCATTGATATGTTTAATGCGATTGCACCAAAATATGATTTAGCAAATCGTGCTATGAGTTTTGGGATTGATAAGGCATGGCGCAAGGAGGCGTGTCGTCTCGCATTTTTGGAATTAAAAACACGACGTAACATCGTCATAGCTGATATAGCTTGTGGAAGTGGCGATATGATTACTTCTTGGATTCATAATGCCCCAAAAGATACACACATAGAGCAAATTTATGGATATGATCCTTCCGAGGAAATGCTAAAAGTTGCACAAGAAAAGCTGCACAATCTTGATACAAACATAAAATTACTTAAGGGCGAAGCAAAAAAACTCCCCTTTGCAAATCAAAGCATTGATATTCTCTCTATAGCCTTTGGACTGCGTAATGTTTTGGAATACGAACAAGCACTTGATGAGTTTGTACGTGTGTTAAAACTAAATGGTATCGTGGTAATTTTAGAATTTTTCAAACCACAAAACACAACCCTACTCCAAAAATGTATGAGTTTTTACACAACCAAGATTCTTCCATTTATAGGCGGGATTATTTCTACCAATCTCAAAGCATATCAATATCTACCGCAATCTATGCAGAATTTTGTAAGCGCAAATGAACTAGAAATACTTATGCAAGCACAAGGCATACGCACACTTCTCCTTAAAGGCTATAGTGCCAATGTCGCCACGCTCTATGTAGGGGTAAAAGCTTAATGCGTATTGATTTACACAATCACACACCTTTATGCCAACACGCTACAGGCACACCAGAGGAATACATACAAAAGGCGATTGCTCTTGGGATCGATGTTTATGGTTTCTCTTGCCACGCACCTATGGCGTTTGACATCAAATATCGTATGTCTTTGGCACAACTTCCAGAGTATTTTGAGACCCTACAATCCTTGCGTCAATCCTACAAAACACGCATTGATATACGTATAGGCTTAGAAGTAGATTTTATCAAAGGCAAAGAAAATCTCATAGAATCTCAAGTGCGAAATGCCGAGGTAGATTACCTTATAGGTTCTGTGCATTTTTTAAATGATTGGGGGTTTGATAATCCTGAATTTATCGGACGCTACAAGCACACAGATATGACACAATGTTGGAGTGAGTATTTAGATTCTATTACGGCAATGGCACAAAGCGGGCTATTTCAAATTATTGCACATTTTGACTTATTGAAGGTTTTTAATAATCCACCACCTTCTACCCTGCACCACAAACTTCAAGCAACTCTGGAATCTATCAAAGATAATAAATGTGCGTTAGAAATTAATAGTGCAGGATTGCGTAAGCCTTGCGCAGAACAATACCCATCACGACATATCCTAGAAATGGCAAAAGATATGCAAATCCCTATCACTTTTTCATCAGATGCACATAGCTTAGAGCAAGTAGGTGCAGGTTATGAGATTTGTAAAAATCTTGCGTTAGAGCTTGGTTACACGCATATGTGTGCGTTTAAAGACAAACAAATACAGACTTTTGCGCTTACTTAGCAAAGTTTTACATGAATCTCGTTACAATCCTAGCATAAAGAAATTTGCAGTATTCCTAAAGGGTAAATTTGGCAGATACTATACAAAGAATCTTATCGCAAAAAATTATGCCTTTTATGCGCACACTTACGGGTTCAAAAGACTTGAGTGTCGTGCTTTTTGTGATTGTCATTATGGCGATCATTATTGTGCCATTACCTAGCTATGTGCTTGATTTTTTACTAAGTATTTCTTTAGCGCTTTCAGTGCTTATCATTCTTATGGCACTTTACATTGATAGACCCACCGAATTTTCGGCATTTCCTACAATATTACTTATCGTAACCCTCTATCGCCTCGCACTCAATGTCGCCACCACGCGCATGATTCTCTCTGAAGGACATAATGGTGCAAATAATGTCAGTAGCATTATTAATGCCTTTGGTCGCTTTGTTGCAGAAGGAAACTATGTCATAGGCGTGATTGTGTTTAGTATTCTTGTGATTGTCAATCTCATCGTGATTACCAATGGTTCAACACGCGTCACAGAAGTAAGAGCGAGATTCACACTTGATGCAATGCCCGGTAAGCAAATGGCAATCGATGCGGATTTGAATGCCGGACTTATCACTCAAGAAGAAGCACGCACAAGAAGAGAATCTCTCCAGCAAGAAGCGGATTTTTATGGCACAATGGATGGAGCGAGCAAGTTTGTCAAAGGTGATGCGATCGCTTCTATCATCATCACGCTTGTAAATATCATCGGTGGTTTTCTTATTGGGGTGTTTGAATACAATCTTAGTATTGCTCAAAGTGCACAAACATTCACAATCCTTACCATTGGCGATGGTTTGGTAGGACAAATCCCTGCGCTCATCATCGCTACAGCCACAGGTATCATCACAACACGTGCAGCAAAAAGTAGCCAAACAAGCTTTGCAAGTGATATTGTCACGCAAATTATTGGTAATGCCAAAATTTTACTTATTGTTGGGTTTATTCTATGTGTGTTTGCGCTTGTGCCGGGACTTCCTATTTCACTTGGATTTGTGGGAATATTCTTTTTTCTTATCGCATGGCTTGCAAGTAGAGAAGATTCAAAGAGTTTTTTTCATACTATAGAATCTTGGCTTGATAAATACTTTAATATCAAAACAAAACCCCCTATCCAAGATAATCCTAGCACTCCAGAAGATATAGAGCGCCACAAAAGACAAAAAGAACAAAAAAGCGAAGAAGAAATCCGCGAACAAGAAGAAGCGGTGCTTAATGAAGCCCTCAAAGTAGAAGTTTTGGAGATTCATCTCGGATATAGCCTTATCAAGCTTGTTGATGTGCGTCAAAATGGTGATTTACTAGAACGCATACGATCTATGCGCAAAAAAATAGCAAGTGATTATGGATTTTTGATCCCGCAAGTGCGCATTAGAGACAACCTCAATCTTGATCCAAATACCTATAATATCATCCTTAAAAGCGTGATTATTGGGAGCGGTAGCGTGATCCCGGATAAAATGCTTGCAATGGATGTGGGCATGGTTATGGATAAAGGTAATCTCGAAGGGATTGCCATCAAAGAGCCAGTCTTTGGTATGGACGCGTTATGGATCGATATGTCTCAAAAAGATGAAGCGGCGATTCAAGGCTATACCATCATCGATCCCGCAAGTGTGATCACCACACACCTTACAGAACTTATCAAAGAATATGCAGAAGAATTTATCACGATTGACGAAGTAAAAACCCTTATGAATAAACTCTCCAACCGATACCCCACAATCGTATCTGAAGCACAAAACATTTCGCTTAGCACTATTAAAAAAGTACTGCAAAGCTTACTCAAAGAGGGTGTGCCTATCCGCGATATGATCACAATCTTAGAAACTCTTGTGGATGTATATCCGCAATTACAAAGCGACACGGATGCCCTCATAGAACAAGTGCGTGCAAGACTTTCTAGGACAATCACAGATTTATACAAATCCGATGATAATATCCTTAAAGCTATGATTTTCTCTGCACGAGTAGAACAATTCCTCTTTGGCAAACTCAAAGATCGCATGCTCCTGCTTAATGCTGAAGAAACCGAGGCGCTAAGTGTTGCTATAAGCACAGAAGCCCAGAAATTAAGCGATCGTGGTATTGTGCCTGCTGTATTGCTTGTAGATTATCGATTCCGCAAAGGAGTTTCAAATCTCATAGAACAATACCGCCACAGATTCCATACGCTTAGTAAAGTTGTGGTGCTTAGCAATGCCGAAATTGATACACATATCAAATACGAGCTACTTTCTGAAATTGATACGACATTATAAGGATTTTTATGAAGGTTTTTCATCTCTCACACACAGATTTAGATGGCTACACTTGTCAATTTATCGCTAGAGAATTTTTTGAAGACATAGAGTTTTTTAATGCAAACTATGGCAAAGAAGTTTGGGTGCGTTTGGAAATGATTTTAGAATCTATTACTTCTGATCCAGCGCATAAACTTAATGCCAAATTTCACTCCCAAAAATCTCACACTTTTCTTATCCTTATCACGGATTTAAACCTCACTCTTACTGAAGCTACCAATCTTCATCAACGCGTCCAAGACTTGCAATCTCAAGGCTATGACCTTACGCTTATGCTTTTAGATCATCATATTAGTGGGGAAGAATGTGCCAATAAATATCCGTGGTATTTTTTGGATTCTACGCGTTGTGCGACTAAAATCACTTGGGAAAGGCTTTTGGGGCTCTATCCACTTAAAAACCCAAATCACAAAGCTTGGTTACACAATCTTGTGGAGATGACAAACTCTGTAGATATTTGGCTAGAAGATGGATATAACTTTGAGTTTGGTAAAGTCGCTATGAATATGATTAGCACAAGTAATGAGCTTAACCGCTTTATGTTTGATAGTGAGCATAGATTCTATAAATTCCGTCTTATCGAATCTACCAAAGATTTTTTAGAAAGGAAAAATGGTGCTGTGGAGTTTGATAATGCGCTCTTTTGTCTCAAAAAGCAAATCCTAGGTGGCAATCCACAGACACAAACAATGGATCACATCACTTCTTGTGCCCAAGTGAGACTTTTAGAAACCAAAAAGCAAGAATGCTCCTTGCATTTTCAAGACAAACTAGGGTTTTTAAGCTATAGTATGGGTGGTATTAGTGTATTGGCAAATCTTTTTTTGCGGTCAAATTCTGAATATGATTTCTACATTGACATTAATAGTAAAGGTAATGTGAGTTTGCGTGCAAATGGCAAATGTGATGTGAGCGCACTTAGTAAGGAATACTTTAATGGTGGTGGGCATAAAAACGCTGCGGGAGGGAAGCTTGATGGCTTTAGAGAGAGTTTTTTCTATGCGGATATCAAAAAACAAATTCTTCAAAAACTTTTATAACACAAGGAATATTTCATGAAAGATTCACAAATCTCAATCCAAGAACTTGCCGCACAGCTTATTGACACGCTAAGCGTGGCATTGTATTATGCAGGTGTCAAAAAAGAAAAGCTAGAAGATGCATTAGAGCTGTATGAAGAGCTTCTAGATTCGGTAGAATACGATGAAGAAAGCCCATATGGTATCGATGAAATGATTGAAACCATAGAATCTCTACGCCAAAAACACAAAGATTTATTCACATGAAAACACTTAAACTTTTTATCCTCTTTAGTGGCACAGGGAGCAATATGATAAACCTCATACGCACCCTTCATTTGCGTGAGTTTGTCGATAATGCAAATTGTGTATGTCGCATTGAAATTATTGGCACACTTTGTAATAATCCCCAAGCCAAAGGTATACAAGCACTGCAAGAGTTTCATATCCCTTGTGTTGTGCTCTCGCACAAAGGCTTAGAGCGCCATGAGTATGACATATTGCTCGTGCGTGAGATTAGGCGTTATGATCCTACTTTATGCGTGCTTAGTGGATTTATGCGAATCCTTACACCCATATTTACGCAACATATACGTGCTATTAATATTCACCCTTCTTTTTTGCCCTATCACAAAGGTGCACATGCTATCAAGAATAGCTTTGAATCTATCCAAGATTTTGGGGGGGTAAGTGTGCATTGGGTGAGTGAAGAGCTAGATTCTGGAACAATCATCATGCAAGAAAAACTCCCAAAAATCCCTGGTGAATCTCTACAAGATTTTGAATCTAGAATCCACACACTAGAATACAAACTTTTCCCGCAGGCACTCTTAGAGATACTTGGATTACACATTAGGAATTGATATGGAAGTTATCACGCCACTTTTGCCATTTGTCACCATTGCTATTCTCATCACTATAGCTGTACCACTAAGCACTGCCACAAAAATCCCTATAGTTGTAACAGAAATTCTTTTGGGGATTATAGGACAATATTTAGGATTTATAGATTCACATAATAGTTATATTACGCTTGTAGCAGACATAGGGCTTTTGTTTTTAATGTTTTTATGTGGGCTAGAAGTAGATTTAAAATCTTTTCTTTCCATGGGTTCTAAATTTCTTTATCAGGCGCTTTTTTATTTTGTGAGTTTATATTGTCTCTCTGCTATCGCAGTTATAACCTTGCAATTACCACTGATTTTTATCGCGATATTACCTGTGATGAGTTTGGGAATGATTATGGCACTTATCCGAGATTATGGCAAAAACAAGCCTTGGCTCAATTTTGCACTAAAGATTGGTGTCCTTGGTGAAGTAATTAGTATCTCTGTGCTTGTAACTCTAGAGGGTGTGTATCGTTATGGCTTTAATTGGCGCTTGGGTGAGAATCTCCTAATTTTAACAATATTTTTAGTATGTATTGTAGGTATTTTTAAACTTGCTAATATTTTGTTTTGGTGGTTTCCTAATCTAAAGCTTCTCTTGCTCCCACACGATGATAGTAACTCTCAAGATTTACGCTTTGTCTTTATGTTGCTTTTTATCTTTATCTTACTTACTACAGGATTACATTTAGAAAAAGTTTTGGGGGCATTTATCGCGGGTGTTATTCTCTCTACATATTTTAAATACAAACATACACTCCCTCAAAAGCTTAATGATATGGGATTTGGTTTTTTTGTGCCATTTTTTTTCGTCTATGTAGGCACAACAATACATATTCCTAGTGTCTTAGAATCGCCTTGGATTCTCCTACATGCATTCTATCTTGTAGTTGGTATGCTACTTATTCGTATTAGTGCCTCTTTGCTTGTGTTTTTGCGCTTCTTTAAAAGTATGAAAAATACCCTACTCTTTGCACTTAGTGATTGTATGCCTCTTACATTTTTGGTCATTACAGCGAGTATGGGATTAAAATTTGGCGTTATCTCGCAATCCCTCTATATTTCGTGCATTTTTGGGGCGATTTTTGAAGGCATATTCTTTAGTATAGCCATAAAAATCATTCACACGCTATGGCACAAACCTACCAACTTAAAAAAGGATATGTTATAATTTTCCATTCTCACACAAGGAGCAAAAATGACTATATTTGAAAAAATTGTCGCTGGAGAGATTCCATGTAAAAAAGTGCTTGAAAATGAGCAATTTTTGGCATTTTATGATATCGCACCAAAAGCAAAGATTCATGTTCTTGCGATTCCAAAACAATGTATCAAAGACTTTCAAGAAGCAAATCCTAAGCTTTTGGGAGAGCTTAGTGCGTTTATCCAAGAAGTAGTCAAAGTCTTAGGAATTGACAAAAGTGGTTATAGAATCGTAAGTAACATAGGTACAGATAGCGGACAAGAAGTGCCTCATTTACATTTTCATATACTTGGTGGTGAGAAACTCAGGGGCTTTTAGCTTCTTCTAGCAAAGATGAGATACAATATTTCATACAAAATATACTAAAGGAATGATTATGAAACAAGTAGCAGGTATCCAACTTATGCAAGGCGTAAAAAGCATACGCGACATAGATGTGCAGGGTAAGCGTGTGCTGATTCGCGTGGATTTCAATGTCCCAATGGATGATGATTTTAATATCTCTGATGATACGCGTATCCGTGAGGCATTGCCTACTATAAATTATTGCATTGATAATGGTGCAAAAAACATCACACTTGTTAGTCATTTGGGGCGACCAAAGGGGCATACTCCAGAATTTTCATTAAAACACATTCTTAAGCGCGTTGAGCGCCTTTTGGGTAAAGATGTGGCATTTGCTGATAGCATAGAATCTGTAAAAGTTTTGCAAGAGAGCATTAGCACAGAAAATGCGGTAATCTTACTAGAAAACATTCGCTACTATGAGGGAGAAGAAAAAAATAGCGATGAGCTCTCAGAAAAACTTGGCGCATTATGTGATGTGTATGTCAATGATGCTTTTGGCACAAGCCACAGAGCACACGCTAGCACCTATGGAATTGCAAAATATGTCAAAGAAAAAGTTGCGGGACTTTTGCTTAAAAAAGAAATAGATTCATTTGCTAAAGCCTTGGCTAATCCGCTTAAGCCGGTGTTGCTTATCGTAGGAGGAAGTAAGGTTAGCTCCAAACTTAGCCTACTCTATAATATCTTAGATTCTATAGATAAAATTATTATCGGCGGTGCGATGAGTAATACATTTCTTAAAGCGCGTGGCTTTGATATGCAAAAATCTCTCGTAGAAGATAATCTTGTAGCCGAAGCACGCAAGATTCTTGATACTGCAAAAGAAAAGAAAGTTAAAATTTATCTTCCCGTAGATGTTGTAAGCACTGATGATATTAAAAAACACGAGCATATTAAAGTTACACCAGCTCAAGATATACCAGAAGGCTATATGGCAGTGGATATCGGACCAGCTACAACGAGACTTTTTGGTGAAGTAGTGCGAGATTCTCAAACAATCATTTGGAATGGACCTTTAGGAATCTATGAGATTGGAGCATTTTCACGTGGGACTTTTAGCCTTGCTCACGCCGTGAGCGATACCTATGCCTTTAGTCTCATTGGTGGTGGTGATACTGCCGATGCGATCGATAAAGCCGGTGAACGCGATAATATGAGTTTTATTTCTACAGGTGGTGGTGCAAGTTTGGAATTACTAGAAGGCGAAGTGTTACCAGCATTTGAAGTTTTAGACAAAAAAGATTCTTAAGCACATATTGCGATACACAAAGCAATGGCATTTCTCCATTGCCCTTACTCTCAAGTTATTCAAAATCCTTACAAAGCTCTTCAATAAGTATAGAATCTAACATAAATTGGATCTATCATTGTTCCTATTTCTGGGCTATGCCACTCTTTTGGTAAGAGCCATTTATAATTTTTAACAGCTATCTTACGAGAATCTTTTATAAATGGAAAATGCCAATTTGTAAGCTCTGGAAGAATACACCTCTTTGTTGTTGGCAATAAACACACCTCAAAAGATCCCTTTTTTGAATCTATTCCATTCCATGCTGCCATTGCTTCACGAAAATGAATTTTGGATCTCAAACATACCCAATGATCATACTCTCTGCGACATTTCATATCTCTAGCATACACTTTATTATCACTTATATCAAAATCTAACACGCTCCATATTAAGACTTCCCAAGGCTTTTTCAACAGATACAAGCTCTTATAAAGCTTTTGGGAATGATAAATGTGATCTACATCGATTTTAGTAAACCATTCATCTTTTGGAATCACACTTAGCACATAATTGTAATAAGAATACAGCTTATTTTCCTCTTTTTGTGGCTCATAAATATCCACGCTAAACGGATATTTCACAGGGATAAAGCTTGGAAACGCCGCGCAAAATTCTAGAATAATCTCCTCACTCCCATCATCACAATCATTATACCCTATCACACCTCTTTGTATTGCTGGCAAAATAGAATACAAACTCGCCCTAAGCGTGTGAGCTTCATTTTTTACGCGTAAATATGCCCAAGGATTGCGTGGAGATTTGGGATTAGATGAATCTGGATCGAGTTCAAAATATCCCTTATGTCTTACTTTTGTATGCGCGAGTTTGGCTTTGGCTTGCAAATCCTCTAAGCTATTAGGGGGGGGGGAGTAAAAGAAGTTTTGTTAGCAAGAATCTCGTGCAATGGTGTAGGTTGCAATTGTGTTTTATATGAATGTTTAAAAGGATTTATATCCATAGGTACGTGTGTATGCATAAAATCTAACACTGCTTTGGGGACGTATATATCAACCTCCTTATAAGAAACTCGATACTCAGGAATGCCAAATTTTCTTTTAAGATACATGCTCCATTTTTTTGGGAAAATCCATTTCAATAACAACTTATAGATATATTTTTTTGTATAAAATATCAAATTCCTAGATAAATCTTTAAACATGCTTTCTCCTTGTTCCATTTTAAGATTTTGGGCGAAACGCCGTGATAACTTGCGTATTTGGCTCGATATACGCCCCGCCTATTAAATCTATGCAATATGGAATAGCCGGAAATACTGCCTCTAGGCATTCTTTAATGCTCTTTGGCTTACCAGGGAGATTTAATATGAGACTTTTACCTCGCACACCAGCACTTTGGCGAGAGAGAATCGCGGTGGGCACATACTGCAAACTCACCGCACGCATTTGCTCCCCAAAACCCGGTAGCATTTTTTCACACACACTCTGCGTAACTTCAGGGATAATATCGCGTGGTGCGGGTCCCGTGCCACCTGTGGTAACGACCAAATCACATTTGTCCTCATCACACATTTTTTTTAGCACAGATTGCAATGGCGCAAAATCATCACTCACCACTTCATACACAAAGACACATTCATTTGCAATAAAACTGCTTAGCACTTCTTTAATTGCCTTACCAGAAATATCCTCATACACACCACTAGAAGCACGATCAGAAGATACCAAAATGCCTATTTTAATTGTTTGCATCAACACCCCTTATTGATAAAATCTATAATTTCACGCGGATTGTTAAGATCTAAAATTTCTAAACCTCCTAACATATTCTTATCCACACGCTTTTGCAATGCCAAATCCATAGCAATCGCAACGCCATAAGATAAATATCGCCTATCTAACTCTTGACGCGCCACAATGATGCGCTTATAAGGCAAGGACTTAAGCCCCTCGATAAAAACATAATCACATTCATTAAAAAACTCTAATGCACGATGAAACTCGCGTAATTCATACGCACTTACAGATTCAGTGCTAGGGGCTATATCATCACAAAATCCAAAAATCGCACTCTTTTTTGGAGAAATCACTGCAACATATTGTGCCACGCAAGAAAACTTATAGCTATCTTTGCCACCTTTCTTACCTTGCGTATCAAACTCCGCTTTATCCTTAGGATCATGCTTGATAATTGCGACACGTTTGCCCTCACTGCGCAATATTTCAGCAATAGCACAAATAAGTGTAGTCTTGCCACTATTGCTTTTACCGCTAAAAGCTACGATTTTTGGCATTAACTAAGCACTCCACTGCCATTAATAGGCATACTACGACTTAGGGCAAAAACTTTTTGTCCATCAATAATATCATATTTCCAAATGGGTGCATTTGCCTTAAAATCTTCGATAAACTCTTCATACAACCCAAGAGCTACACGACGATGCTTTGAAATCACTGCACACATATAAGAACTTTGTGTATGGGAAACATCGCCTACAGAATGTGCCATAAGCAACACCGCACCCATTTTCTTTGCTTTTATTTGCCAAACTTCAAACCACTTATGCAACAATGGCTCATACACTTCAAAGCTTAAAGCATTTACCATATTTGCGCAAGGATTATGAGAATCTATGCCTCCGTGGGATTGTGTATGTGCATGAGATTCTGTGTTAGGTTGTGCTTTAGAATCCCTTTGGAAACCTTCTTTAGATTCTTCTTGACGCACAATACCGGTAAAAACACACAATGCACCACAATTTTTCTCTCGTGCAACATTCTCCCATTGTGTATAAATTTTTGTCGTTGGCAAAGGACCATTATAAAGGGTTAAATCTTGCATTATCCACCACATACAGGAGGCAAAATCAGAATCTTATCACCACTTTTAAGTGCAAAATTGTCATCTTTGATAATCTCATCATTTACTGCTATGGCACAGATTTGTAGCCATTTACTAAGCTCTGGTTTTTGGGCAAGAACTTCCCTTAATTCTCGCATATCTTTCACCTCTAATTCAAGTGGTGCTTGTGTGCTTAAAGGTCCTAAAAACTCCACGCGTATCATTATTTCCCCCTAATGCTAAATTTATATAAAATCACGAAACACTAATAATGGCACAACTGCACCCTTTGGCAAGCTCTCGCCTCCCTCTTGCAAAATCGCAAACGCCGTGTGTGCGCCTAGATTCTCAATCATTGAGCTTTGCAAGGTTTTTTTACTTGCAAAACTTGCATACAATTTGCCATCACGCACTTCCACATCGCACGCACGAAATTCCATACGCGAATCTACGCGCACTGCTTCATCAAGCAAAGTCGCTTCCAAAACAAGCTCTCTTGTTTGTGTGCCACACAAACGCGCAAGAATCTTCCGCGCAAAAAGCAAAAATGTCGCTACGCAAGAATTTGGATAACCGGGTAATCCAAAGACATGCGTTTGTTTCTCTCCGCGAGAGTAGATTCCGTATGCTACGGGCTTACCGGGTTTTAATCGCACACCCTTAAAAATCATTTCTGTTTCTTGAGCCATAATGTCTTTGGTAAAATCAAAATCCCCCACGCTCATACCACCTGTGGTAAGTAATATATCGCATTGTTTCAAGGCTTGGCGATAAAGTGCGCGTATAGAATCTCTATCATCACCAACTTGTGGATATAGTATGCCCTCACCTCCAAAAGTTTCCACAAGTGCATTGAGTAAATGATTATTGACACTCCGTAATGCATTAGTCCTATCACTCTCTTCACCCACTTCAAGAATCTCATCACCTATGCTTAAAATCCCGACTTTGGGTTTCTGCACGACTTGCACAAAAACTTGATTAAGATCTGCAAGAAGTCCTATCTCAAAAGGTGTGATGCGTGTGCCAGATTCTAAGAGCTTCTGTCCTTTGGTGTAATTTTCACCTACCTGACGCACCCATTGTGTGGGCTTGATAGTCTGTGTTGGATCTTTTAGGTACACAAGCTTTGTGTCTTGCATTTGTATTTCTGTAATATCTTCACACAAAATAATCGTATCTGCACCATTTGGCATACGCGATCCCGTGTAGGTGCGGATAGTATGGGCAGGTTGTATGTTAAATTCTTGTTCTATACCAGCATTATTTGTGGCTTGAATAGTTAATCCTTTTGTGCGTAAAGTCTCTATATAAGCACTAGAAATCGCATAACCATCCATGCTAGAAGTGGGAAAAGGTGGGATATTTTTGGAAGCAAAAACATCTTGAGCAAGATAACGATTAAGTGCCTGAGTGAAAATAACCTTTTGGCTAGGAAGTGTATGCACGGGGACATTACGCAAGATCTCCACAGCCTCATCATAGCCAATCATCGCGCGCATATCTTATCCTTTTTGCAAATATTAGGGAGTTGTATTGTAGGCTATTTATCTTAGTCTATTATTAAAGTAGCCTAAAGCATATGCCCCATTTTATTCTTTTTGACCTCTAAGTATTGCTTATTGTGTTCGTTACAACCAACAATAATACTTTGCCTGCTCACCTTAGCATATTGCGCAAGAGAATCTACTTTAAGAGGATTATTTGTTAAAAGCTCAATTTCTTCTATCCCAAAAGTTTTAAAAATTGCTCCCACAATCTCATAATTTCTACAATCACTAGGCAAACCAAGCTCTAAATTTGCCTCAATTGTATCTAAGCCTTTATCTTGCAATGCGTAGGCATTAACCTTATTAAAAAGCCCTATGCCTCTACCTTCTTGACGTAGATATAAAAGCATGCCACCTTGCTTATTAGCTTGGATAGCTCGCATAGAATGCGCCAACTCTTCACCACAATCACACTTTAATGATCCAAATACATCGCCAGTGAGACATTCAGAATGCAAACGCACCAATGGAATCTCACCAAGATGTTGCGTAAATACCACTAAATGCTCTTTAGGACATATTACTTTTTGTGTATCAAAATCTTCCTCATATTCCTTAAAACTCTGAATCCAAAACACTCCATATTTTGTAGGGAGCTTAGCTTTTTGTGACACTTCAAAACGCATATTTTTCCTTTGTATCAAAATATTTTAAAATGCATAATGCAAACTTAACATCACGCCATTACTTCCCTGTCTTGAACGAAGAGGGCTAAGACGTGTATAAAAAACATTTTTATCTACCCCAAAACGCTCATCAAGCCTCATCAATTCGATAAATGAACCAACAGGATCCATAAGGATAAGAGCGAAATTTCCTAAAAATCGCGAATGCAACAAGGTGCGATCATTGGCATAAATATATATACTCGCTTGATAAAACATTTCACCAAGTATTGCACCAAAAGCAGGAGTAACAACAAGATCTTGCCAGCTAGGCACTTCTGCAAAGGCTTCAATACCAAATTCCCAAAACAATGCGCTTGTTGCAAATGAAAATAGTGCACTATCAAACCATCCATACCCAGCTTTGCGAGGTTGCATATAATATACACTACCCCAATAAGGATGCGTAATCCAGTTTAAAAACCAATCATCTCTATCAGCTACAAGCACATTTGAAACGTGATCCTTATAGTTTGTGTCAAGATTGTAAATATCTTCCTTATTCCAATGTGTTACGCTTTGGGGCATGAAATACAAAATCACTGCGCCACCTATAGAACCCACCAATAAGACACCGCTACTCAAGGCTACATACGATGCATTTTGTTGTGAATCTGAATGTAATTGTAATTTACTATAATCTATACTCGATTGTGTATACAGCGTGGCTATAAGCAATAATGATATAAACATACACCGCAACAAAAGCCAACCTTATATTACACAAAATCTTTCAAGAAAGGTCGCATTTTACTATCTTTTGCCTAATGCAATAATACACAACATGCTATAATTCTGAACAAAAAGGAATTACATATGGCACTTGTTGGAGATTTTAGGCAATTTGAATCTTTTTTTGCACTCTATCCATCACTTATGGAAGTAAAAAACTACCTTGCACAAGCACTTACGATAGATTCTGTAGTGTATAAGCGCATCAATGCACTTGCGAGTACAAAAGAAAATGCTCGCGTAGAATTTACATATGAGTTAGGAGGAAATATACGCGCCATTGAGCAAACGTATCCTCTAAAGCCTCATACGGAAGCATTTTATGAATCTCATAAAAAATTTGTGGATTTTCAGCTATGTGTAGAGGGATCAGAATGTTTTGAAGTAGGCTATATCAAAGATTTTATTCCCCTTACACCATATGATGAATCCAAAGACCTTATTGTCTATGCCAAATCAATTACACCACCCCATCATTTCTTTTTTCATAGTGGAATTTTGGGGATATTTTTTCCTCAAGACGTGCATGCTGGTGGTTTAACCTATCCTATACAATCCCATACAAACACACAAGATGCAATGAGTACTATAGAGTTACTTACTCAACCAAAAAAAGTAGTCCTAAAAATCCCTATACAATACTTTATCTAGAATACAGCACAAATAGTCACAACTACTAAAGGAATTCTATGTGTTTTAGATTTGGCTCACAATATTTATTCAAAATAACTAAAAATAGTATAACCGCCGTCTTTTAAATATTTGTCTTTTTGCATAAGCTTTAGATCACTATGCACCATATCTTTTACCAATGCAGCTAAATCATATTCTGGCACCCAACCCAATTTTTCTCGTGCCTTACTCGCATCCCCAATCAATAAATCAACTTCTGTTGGGCGAAAATATCGCTCATCTACGCTCACCACTTCTTTGCCGACTTCAAGCTTAAAACTTCCCAAACATGCTTTGATATATCCTCGTTCTTGCACACCCTCACCACGGAATTCTATCTCTATGCCTAACTCTGCAAACGCCATTTTGACAAACTCTCTCACTTCTGTAGTTACTCCTGTGGCGATAACCCAATCCTCTGGCTTTGGTGCTTGCAAAATAAGCCACATCATTCGCACATAGTCTTTGGCATGTCCCCAATCGCGTTTGGCACTAAGATTCCCTAAATAAAGTTTATCTTGCAATCCTAATGCAATTTTTGCCACTGCACGCGTAATTTTTCTTGTCACAAAAGTTTCCCCTCGTATAGGGCTTTCATGGTTAAATAAAATACCATTACTTGCAAAAATATTGTATGCCTCGCGATAATTAACCGTGATCCAATACGCATAAAGCTTGGCACACGCATATGGAGAACGTGGATAAAATGGTGTTTTTTCACTCTGTGGCACTTCTTGCACAAGTCCATACAACTCACTCGTGGAAGCTTGATAAATCTTGCTTTTTTCTACAAGTCCCAATAAGCGAACAGCTTCTAAGATTCTAAGTGTGCCTATACCATCGGCATTTGCAG
This sequence comes from Helicobacter equorum, assembly GCF_900198655.1. Classification (GTDB taxonomy): domain Bacteria; phylum Campylobacterota; class Campylobacteria; order Campylobacterales; family Helicobacteraceae; genus Helicobacter_F; species Helicobacter_F equorum. Next base: position 45,414 of record NZ_FZPO01000013.1, read on the forward strand.
TATATTCTGGTGTCTCAAAACTCACAGCCACATGACTCATCGCTGCAAGATTATAAATTTCATCAGGTTTGGTTTCTTGGATAATGCGTGTAAGGTTAAGAGAATCTGTCAAGTCTCCATAGTGTAAGAAAAAATTGCGATTATCTACATGGGGATCTTGATAGAGATGATCGATTCTATCGGTGTTAAAAAGCGAACTTCTTCTCTTAATCCCATGCACCTCATAACCCTTTTTGAGTAAAAACTCCGCAAGATACGCACCATCTTGCCCTGTGATCCCTGTAATAAGCGCTGTTTTCATATAACTTCCTTAATCTTTACAAAATCTTAAAAAAACATAAAAGCTATTCTACACCAAAGGTGCTTAAACTTTTACAAAATCCCAAAACCTATAAAATCTACAAAATCTTAAATACTCCTAATAGGGGCTAATAATACTTCTTATTTCATCCACATCAAGTTTTGTGTCGTGCTGCTCTTCTTGCTGTGTTGTTTCTGGATTCTCAAAACGGGTAAAACGCTTTCTAAACTGAAGTTTAATTGTTCGTGTCTCACCATTTCGGTTTTTAGCCACAATAAGTTCTGCAGGCTCTACATCGCGCTCTATATATTCTGCTTTAAAATCCGTTGCTTTACCTTCTTTTTCTAAGCGTGCTTTTCTTTCTCTATCGGCACGTTTTTTATATACATCATCACGATACAAAAATAAAATCATATCTGCATCTTGTTCAATAGCTCCAGAATCTCGGAGATCTGAAAGCGTTGGGTGTTTGTCATCGCGTCTTTCAAGCTCACGATTGAGCTGTGAGAGTGCAATTATAGGCATTTCTAGCTCTCTTGCTAATGTCTTAAGTCCGCGAGAAATATCACTAATCTCAATTTGTTTGCCTTGATTTCTATCACCCACCATAAGCTGAAGATAGTCAATCATCGCAATGCCAACGCTTGGGTGCTGACGCTTAAGCTTTCGAAGTTTAGAGCGTAATTGTGCGATATTAAGCACACTCCCATCATCGATAAAAAGCTTTTTATGCGTCATCATATCCGTACACATACTAAGTTGCTCAAGCTCATTATCATTTAAATTACCACGACGCAGATTTTGCATAGAAATAGAACTAAGAGAACTAAGTAAGCGTATCATTAACTGCAACGCGGGCATTTCTAGACTAAAAATTGCTACGCCAACATCGGCATTTAAAATGCTTTGGGCAATGCTTAGCATGAAGGCTGTTTTACCCATAGAAGGACGTGCACCAATGATAATTAAATCACCGCTATTAAAGCCTGTTGTAATATCATTTAATTCATGGAACCCTGTCGTAACACCTGTGAGAATCTCATTACCACGCTCTTTAAGATCCACAAGGTATTGCATTGTTTCTTTTGCAAGTGTCGGAGCATCGATAAAACCCTTACCGCTTATGTTGCCCAGTGCAATATCACTAACACGTTTTTCAATAACCTCCATAATCTCTTGCGCGCTAGAGTGTGAATCTAGTGATTTTTCACGCAAAAGCATTGCTAATTCTTGAAGTTCTCTTTTGAGTGCAGATTCTTTAATTTCTTTGGCATAAGCCTCGACATTAGCAATAGAATCTGCACTAGCAATCTCGACAATCTCATCTTCACGCACCTTACCTTGTGATCGCTGCAAGATGATTTGAGCATCAAGAGGGAGATTTAGTGCATCACACTCACGCATAACTTCAAAAACATTTTTGTGTGTGGGATATAAGAAATCTTTGGGACTTAGAATTACTGCAATTTCTTCATAAATACTTGGTGCATACAAAATCGAAGAAAGCACCGCACGCTCAATAGCAATAATCGTCTCCATAAACTCCACTCCCACCTAAAACAAAATACAATGAAGTCGTAAATTATAGCTAAAAGTCTCAAAAAATATTATAATGCAAATTTTTAAGATACCAACCTTAAGGATCATAATGCCACAAAAGCCAAAAAAAGCTACAAAGGCACAAGTTAGTGAGATAAAATCTCTTTTTTTAGAGCGCTATGAAAATGCTAAAACAGAATTACGCTACAACAATATGTACGAACTTCTTGTGTGCGTAATGCTCTCAGCTCAATGCACAGATAAACGGGTCAATCTTGTAACTCCTGCACTTTTTGCACAATACCCCGATGTCAAATCCCTAGCCAATGCCCCACTAGAAAAGATCAAAGAATATATAAAATCTATTTCGTTTTTCAATAACAAAGCGGCAAATCTCAAAAAAATGGCAACCCAAGTCACGCAGGAGTATAATGGGGAAATTCCCACTACGCAAGAAGCATTAAAAACTCTTGCTGGTGTGGGACAAAAAACCGCGAATGTCGTGCTTATAGAATTTTTTGAAGCAAATTTTATGGCAGTAGATACGCATGTATTTCGCACTTCTCATAGATTAGGATTAAGTAGCTCTAACACTGCTCTACAAACAGAATCTGATCTCACCAAAGCTTTTAAAGATCATCTATCCACACTCCACCAAGCCTTTGTGCTCTTTGGGCGTTATATTTGCAAGGCACAAAAACCCTTATGTCAAGAGTGTTTTGTGCAACATTTATGTAAAAGCACACGAAATTTTAAGCCAAAATAAACAAAAAATGCCTATAATGCGAAAATTTTAGCATACAAGGAGATCTCCATGGATGTCATTCGCCAAAGTTTTATAGAAGTAGTGCAACAAAGCATCAACAAACTCCCAAAAGATTCTCTCTTGCCAATCAAAAAGGGCTACCTCACAAAAATTAGTATGCTCAAAGGCTCTACGCCAGATACAGATGTGTTTTTGCTCTTTGATAAAGCATTTTTAAAAATCATGGCAAAAGCAATGCTCCAAGATGATGATCCTAACAAAGAAACCCTAGAAGATATAGCAAAAGAACTCGCAAATCTTATAGTAGGACATGCCAAAGTGCTTTATAAGGGCAATACAAGCTTTGGTATATCTGTGCCTAGCTACTTAGGACACAAGCTCATAAAAGACTATGATAGTGGCTTGCACTTTAAATTAGGTAGAGGACATTGCGGAATTTATGTAAGAAATATAGCCAAAAATTAGTAAATCTCAATAAGGAGTGAATAATGGGTGGTGAATCTATCCTTGATAAACAGCGAATCCACACGCCAAAAGAAATAGAACTTGCAACATATCTTGAAGATATGATGCAAAACTACAATGGGTTATTGGATATGGAAGTGCTTTTTGAGGCTGAATTAGGATCTACAAAACTTCCGCTCAATGAGATTTTGCGATTTGAAAAAGGATCGATTATTGATTTGGGTAAACCTGCTGGTGAAAGCATTGAAACATTTGTTAATGGTCGCGTGATCGGAAAAGGCGAGGTTATGGTCTATGAAAAAAACCTCGCTATCCGTATCAATGAGGTTTTAGATTCTAATGCGATTGTATATTATCTCACACGTGAGAAAGTCTAAATTATGCGCTATATTATGGGGTTTTTGTGTAACTTGAGTTTTGTTTTTGCTATACAAGCACAAAAGATAGATATACACACAGGCAAACAAAGCAATGAAGTTCTACTATATTTGGATACGCCCTATGATTTCACACCTCAAATCACAACCAAAGATGAATATAAGGGGGTAATTTTTACAAATATTACCGCACAAGCACAAAATAAGCGCATCAGTGGATCGCTTGTAAATGAGATACAAGTTTTTAACATCAATAATGATCTCTATGTTCTAGGCGTGGGTGATCCAACACAAATTGATGTCGAAGTGAGTAAAGCGGGACAAACATTTAAAGTTACATTTCTCAAAGCTAAACCCTCGCATTTAGAACTTTTGATGAATAAATCACTCAATATTCCCACTACGCAAAGAGATTCTGAAATTTCTCAAAATATCGCCACACTTCCAAAGCCTAATGATGCGCATTTTACTAGCACAACACAATCTACTCAAATTTTGCTACAAAATGATACTAAACAATTTCAACAAAACCCTAATCAAGAAGATTCTACACAAGCCTTGAAACTTGGCAAAAATGGAGATCTAGACCCTTGGCGTTATGGTGCCTTGGTTGGAATTATGGTGCTTCTCCTTGTGATTTTATTGTGGACACGAAATACCTTGCGTAAAAACACACAGCCCTTTTCATCCTATCTAGATACAAAATCTACAAAAAATACACACTTTGAGCTTAATCCATTTGATCCAACAATAAAAATCATTGCCCAAAAACGCGTAGATTCTAAAAACAAGATTCTCACACTCGAAACAAATGGGTATCGTTATGTCCTGCTCATAGGTAACTCCAATACCTTACTTGATCGATATCCAATAGCCAAACACAATGAATCTCCAAAACCGACGCTTTATGATAGTCTTGTGATTGAAGATTCGCAATTTAGTAATCTTTTGGAGCAAAAAGCGCAGCGTTTGCGACAACTCAAAAATGACCAAAATACATAAAATCACAGAACATGAACGCTTACGTTTTGCTTTGCTCTGCTCAATTATTATCCACATCGCTATCATTGCAGTGATATTTTGGAATCTAAGGCAACCAAACCTCCGGTTTAAAAAGGGCACAGGAGAAATCCCAAATAAAATAAAAATTTCAGGATTTTTACCCCAGCAATCATATACACGAGAAACAAATCAAAATGCCACCGAAACAAAACAAAGCACCTCTGCACAAAAATCACAAACCAAAAACACTACACAACCCCAAAATACGACACAAACTGGCAATATCGCTAATCGGGATTCTAAATCACTAGATTCTCACTCTACGCCAAACACTACCTATTCACAAACCCCAGAAAACACTCTAGATTCTATAAACTTGCATAATCTCACGATTAATAATCCCTCCAATAACGCAAATAATTCTATAGATTCGCGCTCTAGAAAAAAAAGACAATCCCCTTCGTTAGTAGCAATTTTTTCGCACTATCCAAAACTTGATAAGATTACAAAACGTGATATTAATGATCTCTATGGCGAAGAATTTGGAGATTATGGACTTGTGGAACAGGATTTTATCATCAACAATTTACGAGATATAGGGCGTATCACGGGCAAATATCTCAAATATCCACAAGATGCAATCCGACTAGAACAACAAGGAGTTAATATTGTGCAATTTTATCTTCACCCAAATGGAGATATCACGGATCTTAGGCTGATCAAATCTTCGGGTTATGTGATTTTAGATAGAAATTCTGAACGCACAATAGAAATTGCCTATAAAGACTATCCGCACCCCACAAGCACCGTGCTTATTAGAATCCGAGTAAGCATGGAGCTATATTATTATTAAACTATATTAAATTGCATAAATCCCTACATTTTTTGCTAAATAATCCTTGCCCACTTGTGACCATAGATAAAGGCGCGCGTTGACTTCTTGCCAATCTATTTCTATTTGTGTCAAAAATTTATCCATAAATTCTTCTAACGAAGCACACAAGCAATCTTGTAAATTAAAAATCTCCAATAATGTTTCAAATCGCGTATTCATAGATCCAGCACTTCCTCCAAGCTTTAGTACCAAAAATGGCGTATTCATAATAATTGCAAAGACACAACCATGAAAAGAATTTGTAACCATGAATCTGGAATCTGCTATTGCCCCTATCCATTGTGATGGTGTTGGATAAAAATCCGTGCTTACATCATATAAACATGCATTTTTGCTATCAATATTGGCATTTGCATAGAGTATTTCTGCACGCTCTTGGATAAAATCTAAAAGTGCATTTTTATCAATCAATGTCTCTTGTCCTAACATATACACAAATACATCTTTTTTATCCTTTAATCTTGTAGCTATCGATAAGTAATCCTCTCGAGAAAGCAACATGGTAGGATCTGGCACACACAGCATGTAGGCCCAATGTTTTAAGCGAACTAATATTGCACTCCTCGCGCACAGATAAAACATCAAAGGAGGATAAATATTGATAATATAAATCTTGTAAGTCCTGTGCTATGTCTGGTGACCCTATACTTGGAGCATAGGCTATTTTCTTTACATTTCTAAAATGTGGCTTCTTTTTATCTACAAACCCAAGCATATAATGATACAAAGGATTCACGCAAAAATTCTCTCTAGTCACACCCCAGTAACTATTCCAAATCTGATCACTCCCAGCAATGTAAATATCCGATTTAGGAATATTTCTGAAATACAAATTACCAAAAGTTTTATCTGATTTATACATAAAATTTGCACGAAATACATCAAATGCACGCCTTGTGTCCAAGACACAAAAATTTAGATTAGCAGAATCTATATCTTTTTTACTAAGTCTAGCATTAAACCTAATAAAAAACTCTTGTATAAATCCAAAAATTCCATATTTTTTCAATGCTCTCCATATTCGACGCACAAAAGGTACGCGAATATCGCCAATATCAGCAAAACTAATATTGACCTTTGGATATGTCTTATGTAGATATTGATGAAGAGCATAAGCTTGCATAACTTGCCCATAATTATTGGTTGTATCTATAAAGGTGACAATTGTTATGTCTCTTCCACCAGTCTTCTTAAAAATCCTCTTTAATGTAGTCTTTAGAGAATACGGCATACATGTTACAATTTTTTGTCGTAAAGCTCGTAAATACCAAGATTTATTTACGTTTGACTTAAGATACTTCCTCAAAATATGCATAGCTTCTTTCGCACCCTGTGTGCTATAAGTATGTATAATTTCATGTAAAGCCTGCTTCCGCACAGGATTTGTATGACCAGATACAAAAAGGGCACGATTCCCATATGCTATAGATTCATAACTACTATACTCCCATTCTCCAAAATCTTTTAAAGATTCTATTGCCTGGAGTGCCTTTGTGTTATGTGTAATCACACAGCTTACCCCTACATCATCACTAAATTCTGGGTGAGATCTTTCAAGACCCCAAAAATCACCTAGTGTAATATCCGATCCACTCTGTCCATCTTTTGCATAACAATTTTCACAACTCGGACGCGTAATCACATGCTCCAAAAATCCGCGCATAAAATCAGACTCGTAATGTGGAATTGTCTTTGTCTTTACCGCAAAAATACCTTTCTTCCAACCATAATCTTTACCTCTAAAATTAAAATCTATAAGCTTTTCTCCCTCTTCTTCAAGTAAACTTTCCTTATAAATCTCCCACACTTTCGGACTTGGAACAGAATTACAAATAACCTCACAAGTCAAAAGATTTGCGTAAGGTTTTTTGAGATAAGCTAAGAGTCCTTGAATTTCGCACTGTACACCACTAAACAATATTTTTCGACCATTTTTTAATAATTCCTTAACCTGCCTGAAGCTCTCTCCTTTGTCTGATTGCACATATTTAGATCGTCGTATAGAATCTAACTCATCAATAGTTTCTATACCTTTATGCACCACGCGCAGATTCTCATCATATCCAACACCAAAAACAACTCCACCTTGCTTTATAATGGATTCTGCAAGTAAACTAAAGATACCGCCGGATGAAGAGTTTAAGCGTAGTTGCGTATCTTTAGCCTTGAAAGCAAAATAGTGGCGCTTAGAATCTGTATTAGAAACAACATGAGTGGAATCCATGTCGGAATGAGAAGAAGGATTTATAGTAGAATTTATACGAAAATTTGTAATAGGGGGGGGGGTATGAAATGCACTTGTGATAGCAACGCTTGATCTATGGTTTGAGCACAAGAAAGTTTTGTATTATATGGAAACTTTGAAGTTTTTTTCACTGCATTATATGGTGCAAAATCTAGAAATGGCAGTGTAGGACACACAACCTCACACGCCTTACATTCTGTGCATGTATCAACATTTACATAAGGATACAAGAATCCCTCTATATCTGGATCCATAGCAATGCTATTATGAGGACAAGCTGCATAGCATGCGCTACATCCACAACAATCGTTGTATTGTGGTAAAATCGGCATCAAAACCCCTTACTTGATTTTATTTTAGGTAATGAAGCATTATAACATAAACCCATTTATAATCTCAACAATCCTATACGTATCCTCTATACTTTGGACTTGACTAATGGGTAAGCTTATAATCTCATTTTGCAAGGTTTGTGCGATAGGTAATTCTAAGTGATTATAACATGCATACACTTGTTGTTTATGCACAGGTATAGGATAGTGAATGATCGTTTGCACACCATTACGCGATAAATATTCTTGTAGCCTCCCACGATCTTTGGTGCAGATAACAAACAAATGCCACACATGTGAATGTGGATACAAAGCGCGGTGTGTTGGCAAAATAATCTCACTATGTCTAATCTCTTGTATATATATATTGGCGATTTTTCGTCTATGTGCATTATCAGAATCTAAAAGCGGTAATTTGGTGTGTAAGATAAGGGCTTGTAGTGAATCTAAACGTGCATTAATACCATCAAAAGCATGAATATACTTACTTGTGCTTCCGGCATTAGCAAGAGATCGAATCATTGTGGAGAGCTCATCATCATCGGTTGTGATAGCACCACCATCACCCAATGCCCCAAGATTTTTGGCAGGATAAAAGCTAAAAGCTCCAGCATTGCCATAAGATCCCGCTCGCCTTGTAGAATCTGTAAAATACGCTCCGTGTGCCTGTGCACTATCTTCAATAACAAGCAGATTATGTATCTTGGCAAAATCAGAAATTGCCGACATATCACAGACTTGTCCGTATAAATGCACGGGCATAATAGCCTTGATACGATCATTCATAAGATTTGAGAGTTTGGAGACATCAATCAAAAAATCCTGTGTGCTAGGTTCAGCGAAAAAAGGAATAAGATTATTTTGTGTGATTGCAAATACACTTGCTATATAGGTATTGGCTGGGACAATAATTGCATCATTATCACGAAGTTTACCTAAAATTTTATAGGCTTTTAGAATCAAATACAAAGCACTAGATCCGCTACTAACGCCTATACAATATTTGCTCCCACAATATGTGCCAAATGCCTGTTCAAACTGGGCACACGCCTCACCTTGAATATATTGTGCACTCTGCACAAATGCATCAAAACTGCGTTCAAATGCAAAGCGTGTATTAATCTTGGCAAGATCAATGAAAGGAAGCATTAGGGCTTAGATTCTATCCTAATGCTTTAAGTGCATATTTTTCGCCTAATTCAAAGGCTTTTTTATTGAGATCTTTAACCTTATCTGGAACTTTTTCCAACATCGTGTCAAATACCAAATCCCGATTTACACACTTTGTCATACTCACGGTGATAGCCAATGCCACCACAGATTGCGTTACCACATTACCCACTTCTTCTTTGGCGATTGTAATGATTGGTATCTCATAAATTTTGAATTTCTTTTTATCCTCATCGCTTGGTGTTACAAGGTTTGGCTCTACTACGATGATATTACCTGCCTTCACACCACCTTTAAAAGTATTATAACTCACTTGCGCAGTAGAAAGCATAAAATCAATTTCTCCCTCATTGGCATAAGGATATAAAATTTCCTTATTATCAAGCAAAATATCCACCTTTGTAGGTCCTCCACGCACTTGGGAAGTATAGGTAGCGGCTTTCACACCATAACCATGATCTCTGATTTTAGCTTCTGCAAGAATCTCTCCTGCAAGCAACACGCCCTGTCCACCAACACCTGTAAAACGAAGTTGATATTCCATCTTAGTGCCCCCCTTTAGCTTGAGCTCTTGCTATCACACCATCATATGCCTTACAATACTCTATACGACTTGTATCGTGTTTAAGCACACCTGTAGGGAATTTACCAGCTTTTTCTTCTTCGCTTAATGTATCAAATTTATTCTTAGAAACAAGGCGAGATTCTATCCATTGAAGCATTTTGGTAGCATCGCCCATCTTATTTTTGCGCCCAAGATTCACATGGCAATTGCTATGAACGTCAAAGAAACTAAAGCCCTCATGACTAAAACCTTCTACAAGAAGTTTTTCAATCTTTTTAGGAGAGATTACAGATTCTCTACCTACAAATGTTGCACCGGCTGCCATAGCAATTTCACAAGGATCAAAACTTGGATCAATATTGCCATATTGTGCCGTTACAGTCCAAAAATCCTTAGGTGTTGTAGGGGAAGTTTGGGAGTTTGTCAAACCATAAATAAAATTATTAATAAGCACAAGATTAATATCAATATTTCTACGACAAGCGTGAATGGTATGATTACCACCAATCGCCATAGAATCTCCATCACCTGAAATCACAACAACCTTTTTCTCTGGATTAGCAAGTTTAATGCCTGTAGCATATGCCAAAGCCCTACCATGCGTAGTATGGACGGTATTGCAATTGACATATGATGAAAATCTCCCACTACAGCCAATCCCACTCACAATACATACATCATCCATTTTCCAACCTAAGCTATCTATAGCTCGTATAACAGATTTGAGTATCACACCATCGCCACAACCCCAGCACCAAAGTGTGGGCATTTTATCCATTCGTAAGTAATCTTCGTAATTAAATGCCATCTTATAGCTCCTGTATTTTGTTGATAATTTCTTGAGGTGAAAGACTTCGTCCGTTTGCCTTACCCAAAAACTCTACATTGCGTTGCATTACACGCTCAACTTCGTGGAGATATTGTCCCTTATTAAGCTCAAGCACAAGGATTTTATTGATTTTTCTACCAAGATCTTGAAGCCGCTTTTGTGGACTAGGCCAAATTGTAATAGGTCTAAACATACCCACTTTTTTACCTTCCTGGCGTAATGTATTGATAGCCTCTTTGGCAGCCAAAGACACCGAACCATATGCAATAATTGCTATCTCTGCATCTTCTAATTGGTATTCCTCATATTCTACAATATCATCAATATTATTTTCTATCTTGCTAAAGAGTCTATCAATAAGCTCTTGTGCAAGAACCGCATCTTCTGTGGGGAATCCCGTAGGTCCATGATGAAGCCCTGTAATATGATAACGATATCCCTTAAAGAAAGGATTTAATACTGCTGGTTTGTCTTGTGGCACACCATAGGGCTTGTAGTCTTTAGGATCGCCCTTGAACTCCTCACGATTAACAATCATCTTTTCAACTTCACTAAGGTCTGGAATAAGTGCCTTACCATGCATATGTCCTACGGTTTCATCAAGAAGTAAAAACACTGGAGTCATATATTTTTCCGACAAGTTAAAAGCGCGAATGGTTTGTGTATACGCTTCACTAAGATTCCCAACCGCGATTGCTATAGAACAAAAATCCCCATGACTTGGATTTTTGACTTGATTAAGATCACCTTGTGAAACGCGTGTTGGTAATCCTGTAGAAGGTCCACCACGCATGACATCAACAACAACTAATGGAATCTCTGCCATAAAACCATAACCAACTTGCTCCGCTTTCAGTGAAATACCTGGTCCTGAAGTAGCAGTCATCGCTTTCTTACCTGTCATAGCAGCACCAAGCGCTACTGAAATACCACCGATTTCATCTTCCATTTGGATAAATTTTCCACCAACTCTAGGAAGATTCACACTCATCTCATGGGCTATATCACTCGATGGTGTAATAGGATATCCGCCAAAAAACCTACAACCCACATCAATTGCAGCCTGTGCCACCAACTCATTTCCGCCTGTAATGACCTCTCGCATTCTTTCTCCTTCTTAAAATTAATCAACAACCATAAAATGATTATCTTTTACACGTTGTGCACGCTCTCTAGATTCTGGAGTAAGTTTAGCAAACTTAAACTCATCTTTACTCGCAACAAAGATAGCAAAATCTGGGCAATGTAACTCGCACTCATAGCACCCTATGCAACTCTCTGGATGTGCTACACTAATAATTTTACCCAAAATCTTATGCTCATCTTTTCTCATACCCAACACACCACTCGGGCAGAGCGATACACAAATATCACACGCCTTGCATCTTGTCTCATCAATCCAAACCGGAGTATTCTCTGGAGCCTGTTTTAATCCCATTTCTTCTTCCTTTCTTAAAGTTTTGTTTTAATAATATTATCCCTTTTCGCTTAAACAATGTGTAATTTTACACAAAAGCACAAATCTTTGTTACATTTTGTATAGCCTTATACTCTTGGCAAGACATCACATATTCCAAAAAACGCGAACACCAAAGTTTACAAACAAAAAGTTAAATATTTATTAAACTCTATGGAATTTTTTAAAAATTACTCTTGTGATCTTGGTAAGTTTTACTAAATGTATGTGTGCCATTTTTATTTCGCACAAAATAGAGATATCCTACATTTGCAGGGTTTAGCACAGCCTTTATAGCCTGGAGACTTGCGCTTGTGCATGGATAAGAGGGAATGCCTTTATACTTGTATGTATTGCATATATTTGTGTCATTGCGTATGCGATCTGGTGTAACTTTTTGATGAGAATACTCCCCATAATTAAGTGATCCATCCATTTGTAAAGGCATATTGAGTTTGAGACGATTAAAAACTACTGCGGCTACTATTGGCATTTCATCTATATTAGCAGCTTCTTTTTGCACGATAGAAGCAATAGACACATAATAAAACCACTTATCTCTATCATACACACCCATAAATTGCGTTGCGGTATTTTCATGCCATTTATAGGACATTTGAGACAAAAGCTTCATGAGCTGATCCTCGCTAAGTCCTAATGGTAATTTATAGGTTTCTGGAACAATAACACCTTCTGGAAGATGAAAATATATATCATAGGATTCTCGTAATTTTTGAGAATCCAAACCAAAAGTTTTTGCCACATCTTGCAAGAAAAAATATAATGTCTCACCGGGAATAAGCGTAATTTCTTTGGTAGCCGCCTTGGCAGTGCTAAGCTTTTTAAGAAACTCCAGGCGTGTAGGATTCTCCATACCCAAATCCACAAAACCACTTTGTGGTGTCCCCATGATTTGCATAGCAAATGCATCAAGTTTGCCAAATTGATTTTGGGGAATGTCCTTTATTCCATTAAGATATGCTATAATAGACTTTATGGAACCCTTTGGCACATTCAATATTTGAGGAACTACAACAGGAGTGGTAAAATACCATATGAACCAACAACACACACCAAAGCATAAGCCAAATACCAAATATAAAACTCTTGTTAGTCTCTTTGTTTTCTGTGGCACGATTATTGTCCTTTGTTTTCTTGGCTATAAAGTCCTTAATGAAGGTATTTATAAACAAGAGCTTTCTTTTGGTTTTGTGAAAATTGAAGGATTGTATCTTAAATTAGAAAATAAGTTTATTGTAGATATTAAAAAAGTCGATCTTTCCCAAAGCACATTATTCTCTAGTGAAACAAGCAACGATACCAAGCAAGAAAACCTTAAAGATTCTATAGATTCTGCGATGAATTGGGTGCAAAATATTTTTTGGATTCTCTCTTATTTTGAAACCTTCAATATCCACAAAGTTATTTTTCCCGACAATACAGAACGCGCAATACTATATGATGGCTCACATTACCTGATAACGACGCCGCATTTTAGTGCAATTCTAAATACCACCCAAAGTAGTAAAGATATTAATTTAGAGATTCAATCCCTCATAATCCCAAAACTCTTTTTGGAAGCTACAGGACACATGCAATACCACATAGGTAGTAAAACACTTGATATAAACACTCTTGAAATTTCTCATGCCAAAACCTTAAATAAAGCCAACAATGAAGTAGCATCTATACGTATTACAGGTAATACAGATTTTCAAAATGCCATACTCACAATAAATTCCTCAACTTGGGATCAAATCCAGTTTCTTAAGCCCTATATTGCCCTCTTAAACAACAAAACCTTAGAATCTTGGTTGTTTGAGCAAATCCAATTTGAATCTATCCAACTTCAAAACCTTACCCTAAAACTTGCATTTAATAAATACTTTGTCCAAAACCTTCTCTCTGATATGTATGGCTCTATCCACCTACATAAACCAACAATATCTATCGCTCCAAATACCACACCCATCATTGCTTCAGATGCTATGATAAATCTTGCAAATAAAGCTCTAAATATCCATTTTAGCGATCCGAGTTTTGCAGGACATAGCCTAGATACATCTGCAGTGCAAATTAATCTCCCCATTAATCAAGTATTTGGGCTTTTTGTACAACTACGAAGCAAAGACCTCGTGCTAGATAAAACACTTCTTGATCTTTTATATGCCATTCTTGATATACATCTCCCAGTGCAAACCTCAAGTCCGCTTGACACTACACTAGATATTGCACTAAAATTAAACTACAAAGATCAATTAGAAACGCAAGTAAATGGTATCATTAGTGGCAAAAATGTCAATGCCATACTCTTTGAGCAACCAATCCTCGCCACAGATCTGCAAACAACGCTTACTATTGATCGCGACAAAAAACGCTTAATCTCTATTAAAAGCTCACAGACAGAATATACTGATGTGCTCTCTACGCAATTTACATTTGATATAGATGCACTCGCACATACATTAAAGGGTGATTTTTTCATTCAGTATGTGGATTTGCTTCCATCAAAAATGTTTCCCGTACATATGAATTACCCAGGTTTCAAAGATATAGATAATAATGATGTAATGACAAAAAATATTATTAACGCTATTATCAAAGAAAATACTTCAACCCTGCCAAGTATTCTTCAAATCCCACCACTTAGCCAAGACACAGAATCTACACAAACAAATCCATCAAACAACACAACACAACCTAATTCCATACGCAACATAACCCTTGAAGGCAGTTTTAAAGATGGCATTATCGATCTTGTTATTCCGCAGCTCACACTCTCTTTTAAACAAGATTCTATGTTGCATATTAGCCTTGAAAAAATACAAACACTCTACCCTCACTCTCCACTTTTGCAATATTTTGGTGTAAAAAAAGGCTCTCTCACACTGCACAATAAAGATACAAATGCAGGAGAAATCTCACTCGGAGCAAAAATAGAAAATCTCGACTATCCTATTTATGATAAAAATAATCAGGCGTTACATACACTAGAGCTTAATGGTAATATCAAAACAGATGATATTATGCTTGCCACCAAAGATCAACATATCAAATTCCACAAACGCCTCAATACCACATCTCTTGTATTTAAAGACTATAATCTTGATATTAATCAGCTTATGGAAAGTAAGATTCCTATGTTATATGAAATTTTTCACGAAGAAGGCGAAAGTGTGTCCTACACTCCAGACGAAATAGTACAAAAAAATGCTTTTATCCGTCAAAAACGCAAGTTTGAAAATGAACACAATATCGCACCCCATATTTTGCATTTAGAATCTAATAATATGGATATTATATATGGTGATTTTATCATACCTACAGATTCTGCGACAATCACTATGCGCGATAGACGTATCAACGCCAATGCCGCGTACGGTAATGGCATTGCAGACATTAACATTGCTTATGGTAGGGCAAACATCACACTTGATAATTTTAGCTCAAGCTTTATCAACCAAGTGCTCTCCAAACAGCTTTTTGCTGGTGGGCTTTTTGACTTCTCTGGCACACTCAAAGACAAAACCTTGCAAGGCGAGATTCGTATCCAAAATACAACCTTCAAAGATTTTGCAATCGTCCAAAACATTGTAGGACTAATCGATACAATTCCCTCGCTAATTATGTTTAAAAAACCCGGACTTAGTAATGATGGCTATGAAATCAAAGAAGGGAAGTTTTTATTTTCTATGAATAACGAATATCTAGGATTTGAATCTATTGATCTCATAGGAAGCGCGATTGATATTAAGGGCAATGGTATTGTAAATCTTAAAGAGCCCACCATAGACTTATTTCTCAAAGCAAGCACAATGAAAGCACTCTCAAATATTATTTCAAATATTCCTATTGTAGGCTATATCATACTAGGTAACGATGGCAAGGTAACAACAAATATTGTCGTTTCTGGTAGTCTTGATAATCCAAAAACAGAAGTGAGTTTTATCGAGGATGTTGTGAATGCACCATTTAAGATACTTCACAGAATATTCTCACCGCTTGATAGCATTGTCGATACACTCATAGAAGAATAACCTACTCCGCAAAGATACAAACCATTTGGGCTTACTGGTGTGCTATGATAGCGAGATTGCGCATCTATTTGTGCTTGAAGTTGCGGTTTTGATAATTCTCCGCGTGCATAACTAAAACTGGCACCTAGCATTAAATGCACTTGAGCTCGCAAAAAACCATTAGCACGTATATACACGATGAGAAAATCACGATACACATAAGCATAGCTTTGCATGATAGTGCGTATAGAATCTTTATTATGTGTGCCTTGCTTTTTGAAAAATACAAAATCATGACTTCCCCTAAAAAGCCTCAAGGCTTCTTGGAGGCGATGTATATCTCCAAATTGCTCATAGCTTACAAAACGCGCAATAAATGGATTTGGTATTTGCAAACCTACAAGATAGCGATACGCCCTCCATATAGCCCAAAAACGTGGGTGAAAATCTTCACTCACATAGCGTAAGGAGATAAAGAAAATATGCGGATAACTCTTTTTGTTTAATAATGTACGTAAATACACCAAATCCCACCGATGTGCCACATCAAAAGTGATCACCTGTGCTCTAGCATGCACACCCTTATCTGTGCGTCCAGCTGCCAAAATTTTAGAATCTATCCCTACACGAGAGAGAATCTCATGTAGCGTATTACTTACACTTACAATGCCTTGTTCTTTTTGTGGCGCAAACCCGCTAAATGCACTACCATCATAGGCAATCTTAGCCAAAACTCTCATCACAATATCTAGATTCTAATAATAATGCTTAATAGCTCTAATATACAAAAAATACGAAGACACAAGCCACACAAGAGGAATACACACAATTCCCAAAAAAGGAAAATTTTCTGAAGCAATATGCACTATGACAAAATACAAAGCCGTAGCGCCAATCACATAAAAATAGGATTTGTTTGATTGAAATCTTGGATTTGCAATCCCAAAGCTAAGCACCAGAAACAATGATACAAGTGGAAAAATCGAAACTAACACTGCTTGTGAAATCTTACGCTCCTTGGATCTTACAGAGAGTGGAATATCCTTGCGTGGCAAAGAAGTAATCATATACGCAAAAGCTTCTTCCCAATATCCAAGTAAATCATATCCACTTAGCTGTGGCTCACCTAGGATCTGACGCACATTCATATTGTTATAGAGAATCTTTCGTATTTCATTGTCTTGCGCAAAATACACATCACCACGCTCCAACAAAAGTTCAAAAAGCCCATCTCTGTTTCTTGTTTTGCCATCTTGGGCGACTACAAAACTTTCAGAATCTGTATCTTGAGAATATAAAATCAAATTTTTATACTTTCTATCCTTGACTTCATCAACATATATAAGCCAATCTCCAAGCTTTTGCCCAAGCTCACCAGCTCGTAAATTCACATCAATATCGGCCCGCTTTTTAGCAATGAAATTTTTAGATGCACTATTAGAAAGTGGGACAAGCACAAGCGAAAAAACAAGCAAAATAAGTGTAGCAATAAGCGTGATAGGCAAAAATGTTTTAAGAATATTCATAGGTTTAATGCCCAATGCAAAAAACACCATCATTTCATAATCATATGAAAGTCGTGCAATCCCAAGTGTGAGTGAGGCAAAAAAAGTGATAGAAATGATAAAAAATACACTACCAGGCAATGAATATGCAAAAAGTGCAAACAAATCAAGAAAACTCATCTTCACAACATAGGTTTTGCCAGCAATACTAATAATAAGCACTACAGAGGCAATAAACAAAAGAACAAGAAAAAATGGAAAAAAGAGTTGCGAAAATGACAAAAACATATAACGCTTAAACATACCACACTCCATTATCTAGCAATACCCATATGAGATTCTCTGCATTCCCTACATAGCTTATCAATACACCTGCAAAGAGATAACTCACAAACGGAAAAGATTGGGAATAGGATTTTGCAACCACCAAACGAACACTCATAAAAAGAAGTGCTAAAAAACTTGCTATAAGCACACTAATGAGCGTAAATAATACTCCAAAACAAAGCCCAAGACCGCCAAATACAACAATATCAGCTTCACCAAGCAATGGTTTTTGAAATACTATCTCGCCAAAAAATCGCATCACAAAAGTGCCACCCATAAGTGCTAGAGCATTGATGATATGCGTCCAAGCATCAAAAGATATGATAAATACACATGCGCAACTAAACACAAAAAATATTATCAACAAAGATTCTGGCAATGCCAAATACACCCAATCGATATATGCCATAATGCACAGCATAAGCAATACGATATACAACAATATGCCATAAGAGAACACAAAAATATGTGAAGTGTGAGCTAGTGATGTATCATAAGTATTTTGCACAAATACCACCAAAGCAAAAAGCATTATACTCACCACAATCATACTCGATAAAGCCCGTGTATAAGAAATATGCAAATATCGACGCATATATAAAACCCCAAAACCTACCCCACACGCTAAAACACATAAAGCAATGCATACGCTCCATATATTCCATGCAAAGGTAGTATCCATATCACGATCCTTGTCGATACGACACAATCCCATCACATACATCAACAAAACAACACTGCGTAATCACAAGTGGTGCACTCAAAGTGCCATTTTGTTTTACAAATCGTGTAATACGTTGTTGTGTGGAATCTAGCTTATCAAACATTGGTGCCAAAAGTATGCCACCTTCTTTTAATTGATTGACAAGTCCATGCGGAATCTCTCTAGCACATGCACTAAAAATGATAGCATCAAAAGGCGCGTGTTGCTCCCAACCATCTTGCCCATCACCAAGTTTTGCAAAAATATTATGCGCATTGAGTAAGTGAAAGCGTCTTTTTGCCTCTATGAGTAATTGCTCGATACGCTCTATGGTATACACATATTTAAAAAGATGGGAAAGCACCATCGCCTGATATCCGCTACCACAACCAATCTCAAGCACACTTTCTCCACCATCTGCCAAAAGAGATTCTGTCATAATAGCCACTGTAAGTGGGGAGCTAATCCATTGTGAATCTTCTAATGGCAAAGAATCTAAACTATAAGCATTGTATTTAAAACTCGGAGGAACAAAAAATGCCCTATCTACGATCCCTAAAGCCTTAGCTACAGATGGGGAAATCTTCACATGTTTTTGAATCTCTGCCACCATCTTTGCATTTGCATACATCAAAATCCTTTAAAGATTTATTTGTATGCCGGTTTGGATATATTTTCTCATTTTAGAGGTTTCATGTAAATCTACTTGTGCGTGCACACATTCTTTTTTGTCATTTTTATACACAACCCCATAAGGTGTGATAACAGAACTACCTTTTGCCATTGTATCATTTGCCCCATCACTTGCCACAACAAAGCTTTGATTAGCAATTGCCAAAGCCTTGCAAAGTGTTTCGAATTGATCCTTGCGTTGCTTACCCCATTGTGCAGGAACAAAAATAATATCTGCCCCTTGCACACGCTTCCACAAATCAATAAAGCGTAACTCAAAACAATTCAATGCCGCACATTTTATAGAATCTATATAAAATGGTGCAATTTCATCTTCTGAACCTGCGCAAAAGTGCAATTGTTCATCACCTAAGACAAAGAGTTTGTGTTTGGATTGTTTGTGAACAATCTCACCCTTATGAAATACCTTTAGATTATTAAAAAAATGTTGATGATTTTTTTCTATCATAGTTGTGATGAGTGTATGATTCTTTGTGGCTTCCATGAGTGTTTGTGTCGCGATTTTGGAAAATTCTGCCGCTTCTTCCATGCGCTGATAGGAAAACCCACTAAAAACTACCTCTGGTGTGCAAACAATAGAATCTTCTTGGCATTGATCCAAAAGTGTGAGCACTTTTTTTAGATTAAATTCAAAATCTGTCCCAATTTT
>NZ_FZPO01000020.1 GCF_900198655.1 Helicobacter equorum
TATTCTTGGCTAGGATTTAGTCAAGACAAGCTAAATGATGTCGTGCTTACACCTTCTTATATAGCTACGCTTTTGGCTCGTTTAGCGAGGGTGGATAAAGATTCTTATGTTTGGGATTTTGCTACTGGTTCGGCTGGACTTTTAGTCGCTGCTATGAATGAAATGATAAATAATGCCAAAAACGAGATAAACTCCCCAGATGAGCTAAAAGTAAAAATAGCTCACATAAAAGCAAAGCAACTTCTAGGTTTAGAGATTTTGCCTAGTATTTATATGTTAGCAATTCTCAATATGATTTTAATGGGCGATGGTAGCTCAAATATCTTAAATAAAGACTCGCTAAATGATTTTAGTGGAAATTATGGCTTTGGTGAAAATGATGGAGCACAATTCCCGGCAACTGCCTTTATACTAAATCCGCCGTATTCAGCCCCTGGTAATGGTATGATTTTTGTGCAAAAAGCTCTAGAAATGATGAAAAAAGGTTACGCTGCTATAATCATACAAGGCTCAGCAGGCACAGGCAAAGCAAGTGAATATAATAAAAAAATCTTAGAGCAAAACACGCTAATAGCAAGTATAAAAATGCCTATTGATTTATTTATCGGTAAATCAAGTGTGCAAACCTATATTTATGTATTTCGTGTAGGTGAAAAGCATAATAAAGATGAGATTGTAAAGTTTATTGACTTCTCAAACGATGGCTACACTAGGGCAAATCGCAAAAAGGCAAAAGCAGGACTAAATTTGCGTGATACAGACAACGCAAAAGCTAGATATGATGAGCTAGTAAATTTAGTTCGTTTTGGCCGCTCTAAACTAAATATTTTTAGCCAAAAAGAATACCACGAAGAGAGCATAGACCCAAATAATGGAAGTGATTGGAATAAATCCACACCTATTGATACAACACCTACTTTAAACGACTTTAAAAAATGTGTAAGCGACTATCTAGCGTGGGAAGTTTCAAATATAATTAAAAATGAAAAAACACAAGATATACACCAAAAGGATTTACTTTGTAGCAAAAAGCTAGAAAGCACAAAGTGGGGTGAGTTTTACCTTAACGATTTATTCTATATTGAGCGTGGCACAAGATTTGTAAAATCAAAGCGTAAAAGTGGTAAAATCCCACTTGTTACAGCTGGCGAGCAAAATCAAGGAGTGGCTGAATTTATAGCTTATGATGATGAGTTAAAAATTTATGAAAATCATTTAACAATAGATATGTTTTGTAATTGTTTTTATAGGAATTACAAATTTCTTTGTGATGATAATATTTTAGTTCTTTTTTCTAAAAATACTTTTAGCAATAAAGCATTGCTATTTATTTCAAGTATTATAAATAAAAATAAAATAAAATTTAATTTTGCAAAGCAATTTAGACAAAAAGATTTTAATGAGCTTAAAATTTACTTACCCATAACCACTAACGGCGAAATAGATTTTGATTTTATGGAAAATTTTGTGCGTGAGCTAGAAGAAAATCGTGTGCGTGAGCTAGAAGCATATTTAAAAGCCACAGGTTTAGAGAATAGCACTTTAAACGACAAAGAAGCACAAGCTATACAATTACTACAAGATTCAATTAACGGGGGGAATAACCCTCAATGCAGCCTAAAATGGCAAGAGTTTAGAATAAATGAATTATTTGAAAGTTTAAATGGAAATTTTGATATTAAAAAAGAGCATATAAATAATAAAGGCGACTATGTAATTACCGCCGGTTTAAGCAACAATGGAATTTTAGGAAAAACTGATGTTGAAGCAAAAATTTTTGAGCCAAAAACAATTACTATTGATATGTTTGGCTGTGCTTTTTATAGGCAATTTCAATATAAAATGGTAACTCACGCACGGGTTTTTTCTTTAAAGCCTTTATTTGAAATTACAGACAAACAAGGAATATTTTTATCTTGTTTATTAACTTTTTTGCGTTATTTATTTGGCTATGAAAATATGTGTTCTTGGGAAAAAATTAAAAATTTAAAGATTCAACTGCCCATAACCGCTAACGGCGAAATAGATTTTGATTTTATGGAAAGCTTTATAAAAGCTATGCAAAAAGAATGTATAAAAGGCGTAGATAGCTATTTACAAACTAACATAAACGCCACTAAAAAAGTAATAGCAAACTAGATTCAATTGAATCTTTTTTGCTATTTTGCGCTTTTTGTATCATTTATGAGGGTCTAAACTCGTGGTCAATTCATATGATAACTTTATCCAACTATGTGCATCGTATGAAAGTTAGATTTTATAATCGTGCAAGGAGGATTACTCCACTTCTGCATCGATTACATCATCATCTTTGCCTTTTTTGGCGCTTTGTGTGTTGCTGGCGTTTTGCGCGTTTGCTTGCATTGCTTGGGCGAGTGCCTGGCTTTTTTCACCCAAGGTTTTCATTTTTGCTTCTAGCTCTTCTTTTGAAACATTTTCATTTTTTAGGCTGGATTCTAAGTCATTAAGCGCAGTTTCAATCTCACTCACAATATTAGAATCTAACTTGTCTTTATTCTCATCCAAAGTTTTTCTTGTCTGATATGCTAAGCTATCGGCTTGATTTCTAAGCTCAATAAGCTCTTTTTTCTTCGCATCTTCTTCTTTGTGAAGCTCTGCGTCTTTGACCATTTTTTCAATTTCAGAATCTGAAAGCCCACTTGAGCCACTGATTTGGATTTCTTGACTTTTGCCTGTGGTTTTGTCTTTGGCACTCACAGTTAAGATTCCATTTGCATCAATATCAAATGTTACTTCAATTTGAGGCACACCGCGAGGGGCAGCCGGGATACCTGTAAGGTCAAATCGTCCAAGTGATTTATTATCGCGTGCTAGCTCTCTTTCGCCTTGTAATACATTGATAGATACAGCGGGTTGATTATCCTCATAGGTAGAGAAAACCTGCGTTTTTTTGGTAGGGATCGTTACACCGCGCTCAACAATTTTTGTGCAAATCCCACCAGCAGTTTCAATACCTAGACTTAGAGGCGTTACATCAAGTAAAAGCACATCTTTGACATCACCTTTTAGCACACCCCCTTGTATCGCCGCACCCACAGCCACGACTTCATCTGGATTTACAGATTTGTTGAGATCTTTGCCGATAAACTCTTTGACGCGTTCTTGCACTTTTGGGATTCTCGTGCTTCCACCTACCATTACAACCTCGCTAATGTCACCTTTTCCAAGTCCAGCGTCTTTTATCACGAAATCTATTTTTTTGATAGTTTCTTCGATAAGGTCATCAATGAGACTTTCAAACTTTGCACGAGTGAGTTTTTTTACCAAGTGTTTTGGACCACTTGCATCAGCAGTGATAAATGGTAAGTTGATTTCAGTCTCTTGTGCTGATGAAAGTTCTTTTTTTGCAGTTTCTGCCGCATCTTTTAGGCGTTGTAACGCCATTACATCATTTTTTATGTCAATACCACTTTCGTCTTTAAACTCTTTTGCCGCCCAATCAATAATTCTATTATCAAAGTCGTCGCCCCCCAAGAATGCATCACCACCTGTAGCAAGGACTTCAACAACATTATCCCCTGTTTCTAGCACGGTAACATCAAACGTCCCTCCGCCCAAGTCATATACCATAATTTTTTCAGATTCTTTTTTATCTAGCCCGTAAGCAAGTGCAGCAGAAGTTGGTTCATTGATAATTCTAAGCACATTAAGCCCTGCAATTGTTCCTGCTTCTTTGGTAGCCTTGCGTTGGGAATCATTAAAGTATGCCGGCACGGTGATGACTGCTTCTGTAACGCTCTCGCCTAAATAGCTTTCTGCATCTTCTTTGATTTTCATCAAAATTTTTGCAGAAATTTCTTGTGGTGTATAGATTTTGTCAGCTATTTCCACAGCACACGCACCATTTCTATCAATGATTTTGTATGGAAGGCGTTTTTCTGCCTCTTTGGCTTTGTCTTCATTAAACATAAGTCCCATAATTCTTTTAATAGAATAAATAGTTTTTTGTGGGTTAGTGACAGCTTGTCTTTTTGCGGGCTCACCCACTAGCACCTCACCTTTGTCGGTAAAAGCCACGATTGAAGGTGTTGTATTTTTGCCTTCTTTGTTTGCGATAACTTTTGCTTCATTGCCTTCATATACTGCCATCGCAGAGTTTGTAGTTCCTAAGTCAATACCTATTACTTTTGCCATGTTGTATCCTTTCGTTTTTAAGATGAATTCAGTCGTTTTTTACAATGCTAACCATCGCAGGACGCAAAAGCCGCTGCTTGTAGGTGTAGCCATTTTGTAAAACCTGTGCGATTGTACCATTTTGTTTTGTCTCGTCTTTGACTTGCATAAGGCACTCGTGTAAATTCGGGTCGAATTCACCATCGGTTGCGATGGCCTCAACCCCATGCTTTGCCAAAGCCTTATAAAAAGTCTCAAGTGTGAGCTCTAAGCCCTCTGCGATTGCATTTTGTGTAGAATCTGCTTGTGCATTTTTGGCAGATTCTAAAGCTTTTTGTAAAGTATCAAGCACGGGAAGCAAATCTAGCCCAAAGCGCTCATTTGCATACTCTAAACTTTGGTATTTTTCACGCTCTAAGCGTTTTTTGGTATTTTCAAAATCCGCATAAGCACGTGCATATTGATCTTTAAGCTCATCATATTTGGCTTGCAGATCTTGAGATTGTTGTGTGTCTTCTTCTTGCACGAGATCTTGTTCTTGCGTTTGTTCAAGATCTTTTGGTATCTCATTTTCTGGTGTTTGTTCTTGCATACAACCTCCTTTGTTAGATTTAACTTGCGAGTTGGTTATAAAAACTCACATAATCCCTATCGATCTTGCCACATACAAGGACTTGCCCACTTTGCCCTTGAGCTGTGTGAAATTCTTGCACAATGCCAAGATAATTTTTAGGTAAAAAGTCCTCAAAATAGATTCCATTTTGAAGCTTGTGAAAACAATATCCATTTATAATGTCTAAAAATACCTCCTCGTTTGAAGTTGAAGCTAACATTTCATATATAGCACTAACACAAAAGCGTTTTACTTCGCTTTCTTGTGCGTTATGTAGTGCATCTAGTAATTCTTTTGCACGCACTTGGTAGGCGATTTTTACAATATCTGCAACATCAAGATTTTTTAGCTCGTGCAAAAACCGCTCAAGTGAGGCATTGTATGAAAGGATTGCATACCCTCTTTCAAGTTTAAGTGCTAAAAAATCATTATGGATATTAATGATGTCTTGTAGCACATTTTTTGCATATATATGCACAATACAACAAATATTATGCGCATAACTACTTTGCTTGATAATTTGGATATTTTCTACCATGCATGGGGTTTTTGGGTCAATGTATTTCACCCAATGGTTTTTAAGCGCAGCATATGTAGGAATACGCCCACTACTACTATGTGTTTGCGTAAGCCAACCCTCTTGCACAAGCGCTTTAAAATGATTGCGAATAGTTGCTGATGAAAACTTCACACTGCAAGAGGCTTTGAGAGATTCTGAACCGATAGGCTCTTTGGACTTGAGATATTGTGTGATGACTTGCTCAAGCAATATATCTTTTTTGGAACCCATCGCCTCTCCTTTCTGTAAGCCTAGTATCAAACTTGATTACTAAACTTTTTAAGTTTTGTGAAATTTTCTGGCGGTATTATACTGAAATTTTTAGCAATTTAGTAAATGAATTGCTAAATTTTACTAAAGTTTAGCCTATTTATATAAAGATAATTAAATATATTTATTTATAAAATATGTGTCTTATTATATAAGATTATAGAATCTTAGCATTATACAATGCCTAATATCCTAAAATGTAGCCATAAACACAAATATCTCGTGCTATAATGCACACCTATGAATATACACACAAGAGATATTAATCAAGAAGTTACGCGCCAGATTCTAGGCGTATCCGCAACAATGTTTAGTAAGGGCTTTTTTGGGATTTTTTATGGATCGCTATCAGCGCGAATCTCCAAAGATCGCTTTCTTATCAATAAAAGCCAAGCAATTTTTGACAAACTTACGCCAGAAAATTTGATTTTGCTTGATAATACGCACGATTATCGTTGGAATGAAGCTAGTAAAGACTCGCACATTCATGCAAATATTTATACAAATTTTAGTGAGGCAAAATTTGTCAGCTATACAATGCCTCCATACATCACAGCCTTTTCCCTCAAAAATGCCGCTTTCGCCCCAAAAGATTATTTTGGTTGTGTGTATCTTGGAGAAAGCATACCTATTGTTGATCCTAAGGATTTTGAGACTTGGTATGAGCGTGCAGATACGGATATTGTGCGATATTTTAAACAAAGTCAGCAGGATTTTATTATTGTGCGTGGATATGGTGTATATGCGTATGGTAGGGATATAGAAGAGATTACTAAAAAAATTGATATTATAGAACAAAGTGCAAAGATTCTTGCACTAAGCCAAGGTCTTGCACTTAATCTCCAAGATCATACGTATTATGGGATTTAATGTTGATAATCTAAAAGCGGTTGTGGTATAAGGTTTGCTTTTATCGTGTGTAAATGTAAAGTTTGGTAAAATAGAGGTTGTTAGGTGATTTGGAAATTTTTATGCGTTATGTTTTTGTGTGTGGTGTCTTTGGGAGCTTTGGAGAGCCAAAAGCCTGTGCTTAATGGATCGGTATGGGATTTGTATTTGTTAAATTATAATGGTGAGATTCTTAGTGCATCTCATTTAGCCCAAAAAGCGACATTACACTTTCAAGCCAAAAAGGATTTTGGCGGTAGTAGCGGATGTAATGCATTTTTTGGTAGCTATGAAGATTTTGAACAAACCCTGCAATTTTCCAATGTAGGCGCGACTAAAAAAATGTGTGATGAAAAAAGTATGAATATAGAATCTGCACTTCTTGTGCTTTTTGGAGATGGCAAAATATCCTATACACTACATAATGATGAGCTTGTGTTGGAGCGGAATTCTATCAAGGCAGTTTTTAAAAGAACACATTAAGAGCAATTACTGCCCTATAATGTGAAGTGTGAGATTTGCACTTAACCCATTCCCTAGTTTTACTTCTATACTAAAATCTCCGGTGTGCTTTATAGATTCATGTAAGATAACCCATTTTTTATCGATAGGTGCTTTGATATGTTCATTAATCGCGTGCGCAATCTCATCTTTGGTAACTGCTCCAAAAAGTGCATTATTTGCACCCACTTTTTTAGCAATCGTAATTTCTAAAGATTCTAAGCTTTGTGCGAGTTGTTTTTGTTCTGCTAACTCGAGGGCTTTGTTTTGTGCTATTTGTTTTTGTTGGGCTTTGTAGCGGTTAATGACTTCATTTGTAGCGAGTTTTGCTTTGCCTTTGGCGATGAGGAAATTTTGTCCATAGCCATCTTTGACTTCACAAATATCACCAGCTTTACCTAGCCCTTGCACATTTTCTATGAGTAGGACTTTCATATTCTCTCCTTAGTTAGTTATAATGTCAGGGATTATACTACAAAGGCGATATGTTGCAAATAAAAATCACAAAAGGGACTAAAAGAGTGAATCTGCGTTTTATAGATTCACAGACTTTGCATGTGAGTGTCCCAAGCTATTATGGACAAAAAGATTGCGATATGTTGCTTAGGCGTTATCGTGAGTGGATAGATTCTAATAGTGAGTATTTACGCGCCAAAGAAGCTAAGGAAGCACAGGAATTACGCGATAGAGATGGAGAAATTTTGTATTTTGGCAAGTGGATATCTATGAGCAAACTTGCTAAAGAACATAATGTGCATAATATTAGTGAGATGTATGCAGAATTAGAGGCATTATTGCAGCATTTTTGTGCATTATGGGCAGAGCGAATGCAAGTCTCTTATGTAAGCATAAAACTTAGTAAGGCACAGAGCTTTTTTGGAATCTGCACATTTGATAATCATCTGCGTTTTTCGCGTATGCTTGTTTTTGCACCAAAAGAATGCATTATGTATGTGGTGATTCATGAGCTTGCACACATTCGCTACAAAAACCACTCTAAGGCATTTTGGGTGTTTGTGAAGAGATTTTGTGCAGAATATAAACAATCGCGTGCGTTTTTGCGACGCAATGCGTGGTTATATAAAGCGCTTTTGCGACGACATACCACATGTCTTGATTTTGCAATCTAAGCTTTTAGGTGCTTTTATAGCAAAGCACGATATAATGCCAAAAATCCATATATAAGGATAGATATGAATCTCCTGCATAGTATCAATGATTTTAATGAAGCAAAACAAGTGATTGTAGGCGGTGTGAATTCTCCTGTGCGTGCTTTTGGATCTGTGGGTGGTGTGCCGAGATTTATCCAAAACGCAAAAGGTGCATATATTTATGATGTAGATGGGAATGCGTATATTGATTATGTGCAGAGTTGGGGACCGCTGATTTTTGGGCATTGTGATAGCGATATAGAATCTAGTGTATTGCGAAGTGTCAAAAATGGGTTGAGTTTTGGTGCGCCAACGGAATTAGAAACTACCTTGGCAAAAGAGATTATTGGCACTTATGATGGTATCCAAAAAATGCGATTAGTGAATTCTGGGACCGAGGCAACAATGAGTGCTATTAGGGTAGCGAGGGCATATAGTGGCAAAGATGATTTGATAAAGTTTGATGGTTGTTATCATGGACATAGCGATAGTTTGCTTGTGAGTGCGGGAAGTGGTTGCGCTACATTTGGTGCGCCAAGCTCACCGGGTGTGCCAAAAGACTTGAGCAAACACACGCTAGTGGCACGCTATAATGATATAGATTCTGTGTGTGCATGTTTTGAAGAGAGTAAGACTAAGGGAAGTGGTGTTGGTTGTGTGATTATAGAACCTATCGCAGGGAATATGGGGCTAGTTCCTGCGGATAAGGAATTTTTACACCAATTGCGTGAGCTTTGTGATACATATGGTGCTGTGCTCATTTTTGATGAGGTGATGAGTGGATTTAGAGCAAGTTTGCGTGGGAGTTTGGCATACTGCGATGTGTTGCCAGATATGGCTACTTTTGGCAAGGTTATAGGCGGTGGTATGCCTTTGGCTGCGTTTGGGGGCAGAGATGAGATTATGGATTTGCTCTCTCCTGTAGGTAGCGTGTATCAAGCAGGGACACTAAGTGGTAATCCTATAGCCGTGAGTGCGGGACTTACTTCATTGTTAAAGTTAAAAAGCAATCCAGATATTTTTGAGACACTCTCACAAAAGGCAAAAACTCTTACACAAGGGCTTCAAGATGCTGCAAAAAGCGTGGGAATCCCATTGCAAATATGCCACAGAGGTTCGATGTTTGGCTTTTTCTTTAATGATACAGCTGTGCGAAATTTTGATGATGCAAGAGAGAGTGATACTACAATGTTTGCAAAATTTCATCAAAAAATGCTTGAAAAAGGTGTGTATTTTGCGTGTTCGCAGTTTGAAACTGGTTTTATCTGCACGAGTATGGGTGATAAGGAGATTACAGATACTCTAGATCGTGCAAAAGAGAGCTTTGAAGAGATTGCAAACGATCTTTAGGTTTGGATTATGGCAAAAGATACTACCTCACAAGATACTTATACTACAGAATCTCCAAGCACTGCAGATAAAGTGCAATCTGTAGGATCTCTAGATTCAGATAAAGCCAAAGCACCTAGATTCCAAAAGGTTGTAGAGGGTGTATATGACTTAAGTTTAGGAATTTCTATTATTGTAGCGGTAGTCATAGGCTATGGTATAGGCTATGGATTACAAAAACTTACCGGTATTTCTTGGCTTTTGTGGCTTGGGATTGGTTGGGGTGTGGCTGCAGCTTTTTTAAATATTTATAAGGCATATAAGCGACATAAAAAAGAGCTTGATGAACTTGCTAAAAATCCGCGCTATAACGCCCATAAGTATTTGCAAGATTCACAAGATGTAGATGATGAGGATGATCCCTATGATCGTTAAGGGTGTGAGGATTATTGTTTGGTTTGTGTTGTTTGGAGTGTGTGGTATGGGCGTGTCGTTGATATTTGGCATAGGATATGGCACAAGTTTTATCCTTGGATATATGGCATTTGGGGTGATTATGAGCGGATCATTTTTGCATATAAGGCGACAGCTTATTATGACACAAAAAGAGTGTGCAGAAGAGAATCTAGAGTCTAAAAATGATGAGGATGTGGGACAAGAGAAAAAAACTTCTTTCACTTCACGCTTTGTGGTTGGCACAAAACTTAGTTTTTCGTTAATGCGGATTGTGGGATATATGTTGTTTTTGGCAGGAATTGGTGGGCTTTTGTATTATGATATGTTAATGCCAACGACCCTATTTGCAGGGATTAGCCTTGCAGTAGTATATGTAGTGGGTATGGGTGTTTATACACTCCAAAGTGCTAAAGCCTCATAAATTAAAAAGTTTTGCACTCTTGTCGCATACGCGCAAAGTATTGCTGTGCTTTGTGTGTGTTGATTGGGTTTTGTGTGATAAGAAGTGTTTCATAATTATATGAAAATGCGTTTTTACTCCAGTTTGCAGATCCTAAAATAAGGGTTTTATCATCAATAATCGCCATTTTTTGGTGCATGATTCCAGTATAATTTGTCGCCTTTTTGCCTTCAAGTGTGCAAACTTCGATATTCTTGTATTTAGCAAGGTAACCAATGCTAGAGGTGTCATTTTTGGTATTTGCACTTTTGTCATAAATGATTGTGATCATAACGCCTTTTTGTGCCACATCACGCAAGGCTTTGGCAATTTCTCTATTGGTGAAACTATAAATTGCGATATTGATATTTGTCGTCGCATTTTTGATGTGTGTTAGGAGATCATGAAGTGCTTGTGTGTTTTCATATGGCATAAAGTAGAGGCTTTCTGTAGCTACATTTGCTTGTCCATAGCCTAGCGCAAAACAACACACTATACATAAAAAATATTTTTTTCTCCACATTTTATGTCCTTTCTCATTATGGTTTGGCTATAATACTAAAACTATCCAAACTGCAAGGCGTGAGATGAAGATACTTTTTATTAACACAAACCAGATTGTTCAAAAGCTTGTCGAAGTTACTGCACAAAAGGCAAATGTAGAGCTTCAAACCGTGAGCAATCCAAGTCAAGTTGGTGATATAGATCAGTATGATTATATCATTGTCGATGATGGTTGTTACAATATGGATAAGACAGCGTATGATGCACTTATTAATGGGAGACGAGCGTGTCTTATTTATTCTAAACACGAGGAAATGAGCAAAGGCTTTAGTGAATATA
Source organism: Helicobacter equorum (assembly GCF_900198655.1). Lineage (GTDB taxonomy): Bacteria > Campylobacterota > Campylobacteria > Campylobacterales > Helicobacteraceae > Helicobacter_F > Helicobacter_F equorum. Next base: position 11,184 of record NZ_FZPO01000020.1, read on the forward strand.
TAAAAAAACCTTTTATTCCCACGCATATTCTTGAGATTATGGTCGCTCAAATTGCCAAGGTGCAAACCAAGGAAGCATTTTCTCCAAATTCAGATTCTCTAGCAAACCCATCGACTTCACAAGAGGATCTTTCTACAAATGCAGATGACAATAGCTTGCAGTCTTCACCACTAGAGCATCTTAAAGCCCTTTCTGAAGAATACCACCTCACAGATGAGGAATCTAATGTAACAATATCCGATGATACAGAGCAAACCTCCACGCCAACAGAGATTGGCAAAGACGATATTTTGGGAGATCTTAACTTAGATGACATAGATTTGGGTGAGGGCTTAGAAGACATAAGTTTAGATGAAACACATTCTAAGTCTCCTACACAAGAAGTAGAATCTATAGAAAACACAATAGATGAAAACACACAAATACAATCTGCAGACACAGAGGTAGAGGCTACAGATTCACAAGCATTAGATATAGAATCTACAGATTCACAACCAGAATCTAAAGACAACGACACAGATTCTGCACAATCTCAAGATGAGGATGTGCATGATGAGAATCTAGCACTTGATACACAAGACATAGATTTAGGCGATGTGGATTTGGAAAATGCAGATTTGGGGGATATAGATTTAATGGATGTGGAGACACAAAACAAAGAATTAGACACTATCCAAGAACTTAGCGAACTTGCAAACCAGAAGAATATACAAGATTTGGAAAAAGAGCATAATATTGAGGAAACACAAGTGTTAGATTCAGAGCAAATAAGTGAGGTGAGTAATTTGCTTGATGAGATACAAAATACAGAACCAAAAGCACCTGATACAAGCGATACAAAAGATGTGGAGCTAGAGGAAAATAAGGGATTAGACGATATTTTGGGAGATCTTAACTTAGATGACATAGATTTGGGTGAGGGCTTAGAAGACATAAGTTTAGATGAAA
>NZ_FZPO01000014.1 GCF_900198655.1 Helicobacter equorum
GCTTTTGTTATATCAGCATTCGCACCATCTGTAACTTTTAGAGCCGCAACAAGCTTTGTTTTATCAGTGTTATCTATATTAAACACAAGTAAATTTGTGCTTTGAGCAGTAACACTTGTAAAATCATTTAATTTGTCTTTTAAGCTATGTGAACTACCTGAACTATTTGAATTGTTTGAATCTAAATTTATTTGTATTTTATCATTTGCCTTAATCAAAGAAGCAGTAGTGTGGAGCGGGACATAGACTAGACTTCCTTTGATGTCATAGCTATTTGCACTTAAAGTGGAATTCTTTACTTCACTAGAAGTTTCACTTGATTTTGTAAAGGCGATTTGTAATATTCCATCTGTATTTTGTGTAAATTTCCCCTTTACTTCAAGGTTGCCTAATTTATCTGTAGTATCAGTTACTTCATCATAAAATCCTGCTTTTACTATGCCAGTATTTATGATATCTCCATTTATAGTGCCTATACCTTTTAAAATTCCAGCATTATTTACACTATTTGCGTTTATGTTTGCGCCTTTTTGTAGTTCAATTATACCATTATTTTTAGAGTATAAAGTTCCGCTGATTGTTCCACTTGAAAGCAAAACAATACCATTATTTAAAGCAGTTACATCTTTACTAGCTGTTCCTGCTAGATTGAAAATACCGCTATTTTGCGCAAAAACCGAGCTATTTGTAAGCCCACCAGTAAGCTTTAAGGTTCCACCATTTACGATAGTATCGCCATAATAAGTATTATTGCCGTTTAAAATAAGTGTTCCGCCACCTGTTTTTTCTAAACCGATTTTATCAATGCCTTTTAAAGCAGTTGAAGCACTAGTATCATGCCATTTTTGATCCCAAACTTCTTGCGAGATATCGTTATCAAATTGCGTTACGCCACCATTTAAATTTATTTTATAAATAGCTTGTTTGCCACCTTCTCTGGCTTGAATATCGTTTTTAGTCATTCTGTTAGCATCTAGTTTGCCAAGACCCTTTAATGCCTTTTCAATATCTAAAATACCTTGACCGATAAGCTCTTCTTTGCTCATATAAACAGCATAATTATTATTAGCATCATTGATATTATTCATAAGATGAGTTAAAATATAATTTGCTTGATCATCACTTATTCCTAATTGATTTTTTAAGTCATCTTTAACTTTATTTTTATCATTGATTTTACTTATGTCGTTTGGATTTGTATAAATCACATCATAATAAGTGTCTGTATCATTGCTTGATTGTTTATAGCTTTTTATGATTAAATCTGGCAATGTAACATTTGCGTTGGCTGTGCTCAGTATGATATCAGCCAAAACGCCGCCATCTACATAAGAATATTTTTGAGCTATTAAAGCTGCTGCACCAGATACAAAAGGCGCTGCTTGACTTGTTCCACTTAAAGGGCAAAATTCATCAGCTTTACAAATATATCTATCATAAGTCCATTGTTCATTTAAGTCTTGACCATAATAAGCGTTTGCTGATTCTATTTGAAAACCAGGTGCTAAAATAGCATAAGATTGAATGCCTTTAAAAGAATTGCTAAAACTATTGTATCCACCTACAAAGCCATAGGTGTTCATGTCGCTAACTGTATCTGTTTTAAAATTTTTTTGTTGTTTTTCTAGTGTAAATGAATTACCAGTTTTTGTTGTAAAATAATTATTTATAGCACTGACTGCTATCCAAGCTTTTAATGAATTATCATAAGCAGCACGATAACTAGCATTTAAATTTGAAGTTCGTTGTCCTTCATTTCCAGTGCTACTAACTTGTAAAATTCCTTTTTTGGCAAGTTGAATATTGGCAATTAAACCGATATCGTTTAAACCTTCTTGTAGCTCTGCCTTTGTCAAATCTCTATAAGCATCTAAAAAAGTAATATTATTTACACCTATTATTTTATTCATAAAATAATAATATTTAAGACCCCAGCTATTATTTACTACTTTTACACTATTTTCTAAAAAATTAACTATTTCATTAGCTGATTTATCAAATGTATATTTTGGATTAAGATACGAAACACCAAAGATTAAAGCATCTGGTGCTACGCCATGATGAGAATCTACGGCATTTCCAGCAGCTATCGCTGCTACATGCGTTCCATGCGTAAGGTCATAAGCATCTTTATAAGAAGTAGAACCAAAATCTACGCCATTACCCAAAACACTAGTTTTTCCTGATAAGCTTGGATGTTGTGCGTTAAAAACAGAATCTAAAAATCCAATTCCTACGCCACTTCCAGTAAAACCAGGATTATTATAATTGATTAACTCCCAGTTATCAACTCTTCCATATCCTAACGACATCATCGCAAAGACAAAACAAATACTCTTTTTCATAAAACTACCCGAAAAGTAAAATTTAAAATGAATTATGTCACAAAATCAAAAAATTTTTTTAAAAAAACTCATCAATTAGCTTTAAGACTTCATCTGCGTTTTGCTCGGCGTTTATTTTGGTGCGAAAAACAGGGGCACCATCAAGCCCTTTGCTATATTCGTGTAAATGCTTTCTCATCATCGCCACAGCGTGATTTTCGTAGTGTTTTAAAGCTAGGGCAAAATGCTCTTTGATAAGCTCTTTTTTTTTCATTTTGGCTAGGTTCTTTTTGGCCTTTAAAAGTGAGAAAATCCACGGCTTGCCGATAGCTCCACGCCCTATCATCAGCCCGTTTGCACCTGTGGTTTTAAGCCCTCATATTCCTTTTCATCTGCCACAGCAAAAACTAAGCTTGGTGTGATTTTATTTTTGCTAAATTCTGTATATTTGTTATCAAAATTAGATTTTGAATTATCAATTGCTTTATTTGAATTTGGGAAAAACGTTATTCCCCAACTATTATTCACAACTTTTACTTTTCCATTTAGAAAATTTACAATATCACTTGCTTCATATGTAAAAGGGTAGGTTTCATTTATGTAAGTAACGCCATAAAGCATTGAGCTAGGTGCTATTCCATGCATTGCTCTACCATCAGATAAGGGCGCATAGTTCCCAAGTGCAATACCTGCTACATGTGTTCCGTGCATAGAATTACTAGCTCTTAATTGATAGTCACTAAGCTCATTTGTTCCAAGAATATCAACAATTTTATTTTGTAACTCCTATGGTTGTCATAAAAAGCAGAATCTAAAAAACCAATATTTACTCCCAATCCTTTTTGATCAAAATTTTCCTTATAATTTATGAGATTCCAATCCCTCTGTATCATATCTACAAAAGTATCCGCTTGTCCCAACGAAACAAGCGTAAACGAAAGTGCTATAGGTTTTAACATATCCATTTAATCTCCAATCTATCATGCTCATTGATAATTTCTTGAATCCACGTGACATTCTACAACAAAAATATTACGCTAATATTAAATACAAGAGAATCTTTAGCTTAAATTTAGGACCATACAGAGGCAAACATAGATAAGGTAAATTTTCTCTATGCACACATAATGATATAATAATGAGCAATTTTACTTACTAAGGAGATTCTATGCGAAGTGATATTGTGAAAAAAGGACATCAAAGAGCCCCGCATAGGAGTTTGCTAAGGGCAACAGGGTTAAAAGATGAAGACTTTAGCAAACCCTTTATTGGCGTGGCAAATAGCTATATCGACATTATCCCGGGGCATTTTTTCTTAAACAAATATGCCGAGATTGTTAAAGATGAGATACGCAAGGCGGGGGGTGTGCCTTTTGAGTTTAATACCATTGGTGTAGATGATGGCATCGCGATGGGGCATAGTGGTATGCTCTACTCTCTACCTAGCCGCGAACTCATCGCTGATTGTATAGAATCTGTGATGAATGCCCACGCGCTTGATGCGATGATTTGCCTGCCAAACTGCGATAAGATTGTGCCTGGAATGCTTATGGGGGCGTTGCGTGTGAATGTGCCTACAATCTTTGTGAGTGGCGGTCCTATGAAAGCGGGGCAACTGGAGGATGGCACAATACTTGACTTAAACTCCGCATTTGAAGCGGTGGGGGCATTTGAGAGTGGTAAGATTAGCGAAAAAAGACTACACGAAATAGAATGCCAAGCCTGCCCTAGCGGGGGGAGTTGTAGCGGAATGTTTACTGCAAACTCTATGAATACGCTGTGTGAAGCTATGGGCGTGGCACTACCGGGTAATGGCACGATCCCAGCTTTAACACCTGAGAGGGAAGAATTGCTACGCAAGGGGGCTAGACGCATTGTAGAAATTGCCCTAGATTCTAGCCTAAGTGAGCAGTTTAGATTCCGCAATATTTTGAACGCAAAAGCCGTGCATAACGCCTTTGTCGTGGATATGGCAATGGGCGGCAGCACAAATACGATTTTGCATATGTTAGCCATTGCTAAAGAAGCTGAAGTGGATTTCAACCTAGAATCTATCAATAATATCGCTAAAAATGTCGCACATATTGCCAAAATCGCCCCGGCGTTAAGTAGTGTGCATATGGAAGACATAAACCGAGCAGGGGGAGTATCGGCAGTGATGCACGAAGTGTCTAAAAGAGAAAATTCTATCTTACACCTAGATGCTCTCACAATCACAGGCGAGGCTCTAGGGCAACGCATAGCAAACGCAAACATCACAGATTCTAGCATTATCCGCCATAATGACAATGCTTACTCGCAAGTGGGTGGGTTAAAAATCCTTTTTGGCAATCTTTGCGAACAAGGGGCGGTGCTAAAAGTCGCCGCCGTGGCAGAATCTATGAAAGAATTTAGTGGCAAGGCGATTTGCTTTAACTCCCAAGATGAAGCGATTAAGGGCATTGCAGGAGGTAAGGTAAAGGCTGGAAGTGTCGTAGTTATCCGCTATGAAGGACCAAAAGGAGGGCCGGGAATGCAAGAAATGCTAAGCCCTACAAGTTTGATTATGGGGATGGGGCTAGGTGAAAGCGTGGCATTAATCACCGATGGGCGCTTTAGCGGGGCAACTCGTGGGGCTTGTATTGGGCATGTGAGCCCAGAAGCAGCAGAAGGTGGGCTTATCGCACTTATCGAAGATGGCGATATGATAGA
>NZ_FZPO01000034.1 GCF_900198655.1 Helicobacter equorum
AGTCTGTAATTATAGCTTGAGTTTTTGTTTTTTCAAAGCTCATCTAAAAACCGATCATCACAAAAACTATTGGCATGTAAATGCGTAAAGGCATTTTTCAGAGATTTGAAAAAATCGGCATTTTTAGATTCTAGTTGTGCGAGGAATTCTTTTGTATGTGCACGTGCAAATGGGCGTTTGTCATTATCTAGCCAGTTTATAGGGCAGTTGCAATCAGGCGCGATATAGATATTGTTGTGTGCGATAAAATCAATAATTTGTCGCTCACGCACAAAAATCAGTGGTCTAATCACGCCTAAGCCATTTTGTGCTCTATATTTTGGAGGCATAGAACGCAAGGCACCATTATATGTGAGATTCATAAAAAAGCTTTCTGCCGCATCATCAAGGTGATGAGCAAGGGCTAGTTTATTAAATCCACCCTCCAATGCTTTTGTATAAAGCGCACCTCTACGCATACGCGAACAAAAGCTACAATACACGCTTCCCTCGCGTTTATGATCTTCTAAGATTCTATAAATGTCGGTGCGATAAAGCTCATATGGAATATTGAGTTTTTGGCAGTATTCTATGATGTATTCATATTCGCCACCACGTCCATAATCTACAGTAATTGCTTTGAATTCAAATTTAAATGGTGCGTGGGCACGCATATGGGCTAAAATGGTGGCAAGTAAAATAGAATCTTTGCCACCACTTAATCCCAAAAGCACCCTATCATGTTCTTGAATAAGATTGTATTGGGCATTGGTTTTGCCTACGATAGAGAGAATCTTTTTACTAATGGTAGGTATACTCATCATAACCCTTTGTAAATAAAAATGCAAGGCACAAGTGTAGCATATTCTTAAAACTTTTTAGGCAAGTTTGCTATAATACCAAAAAAATTTGGCAATGTAAGGTTAGGATTGTGGGTAAAGTTTGGGTGATTGTGCTTTGTGTGGTAATGGGGTATGGTGCGCAAAGCGATGATGAAGAATTGTTGCGATCTCTTGCAAGTAAGCCACAAAGTGTGCAATATATAAAACCTACATTAGAGGGCAAAAAACCGCTTGATTACGCAAAACTTTTTAGCAAACCTACTATTGAATGGAAAGACATTGCCAAAGCAAAAAGTGGCATATTTGTGGGTTTTGGGGTAAATCTTATTCCTGTGGTGCGTACCGATACCACCACACCAGCACTCTATGATGAAAAATACCCTGCAAGTGCTGGTTTTAATGCAAGAGTGGGCTATACATATTTTTCTAATCCTTATGTGGGTTTCCGTCTTTATGGTGAGTATGCAAAACCCACTACTAATGTAGAATATGGCACGAATGGATATACCCGAACTTATGAGATTGAAACATATAACGCAGGAGTTAGTATCATGCTTGATACAAACTTTGGTCAAAGCTATGATCATATGTTAAGCGTGATTGTGGATTTAGCATATGTGCCATATATTGGGTTTAGCTCCGTGTGGAATCATACAAGCACAACAGGATTGCAAAGTAATGGTGAGGATAGCTTCATAGGAGGCAATAAAGTTGCGTTGGGGCTAGGCTTTGGCTATGTGTTTAGAAGTAAGCACCGCATTGATCTAATGTTTCGGCGATTAACCGATGTGCGTGAGGGTAAAGATTCACTCATTGGGGGCGATACAAATCCTATCATTTTTCAACAGATTCTTTCTATGAATCTTGGGTATGCCTATGTGTTTTAGAATCTTGCTTTATGTTATGAGTGTGTGTGGGGTATTGGCAAGTGAAGAGATAGGGAATTATTTTGTTGCGCCCAAAGAATACACACTTGCACCAACCTACACACTTTCGCACACACAGATTCTCTCCACGCACCTTTTTTCAGAGATTCCAAAATCTTTTTTTATTGCAAATTTTCCGCAACAAAGCTTTAGTTTTAAAATGCGTTCATACGAGGTTGCAGCGATTTTTAAGCGACAAGGTTTTGTATTGCACACGCCACATAGTGATGTTGAGTTTAACTACCGCGCTTCTATGGATTTGCAAAAACCAAAAGAGGCGATTAGACGGCTTTATACGCAGTATTTTGATGCTATTTGTCCAAATGCCTTTGTGATAGATTCTATTGAAGTGCGTTTGCAAGATGATAGGCAATTTCAGAATCTAAGCGAGGCTTTGGTAGATGCAGAGTTTGAGCTTTTTGGCAAGCAAGCAGCATTTAAAAAGTCTAGTGGAGTGCTTGTGGTGCGCACCAAAGATTCTAAAATTTTCTTTGTGTATGAAATAACGGCACACTTGAAGGCATTGTATACCACAAAAGCTCTTAGTACACAAGAGAGCATACAAGATCATACAGAATCTAAAACCATCGCATTTCAAAAACTCGGATCTTTGCCTGTATGTGAGAGCGAGGTAGCATTTGGGAGTGCAAAGAGTTATTTGCCTAAGGGTACATTGCTTACAAAGGATAAGTTACGACCACTTATTCTTGTCAAAAAAGGTGAAGTCGTATTTGTGGAGAGTGTGGGTGGTGGATTTAGTTTGCATACGCAGCTAGAGGCGTTGCAAAGCGGGAGCTTTGGTGAAGTGATAGAGGCTAGAGCAAGTGAAAGTAAAAAGATTCTAAAAATAAAGATTATTGGCAAAAATCAAGGTGTTGTATTATGAGTTATCCTAAAAAAATAGTTGTAGGTATCACTGGAGCAAGTGGTGTGCATTTGGGCGTAGAGTTTGTGCGACATTTGCCTAGTGATATTTGTGTATATGTAGTTATAAGTAATGGCGCAAAGCGTGTGTATACTAGTGAATCCAAACATTTTACACAAACGCTTCATGAGTGCATATCTCAAGCACGCATGCATAATCTCACAATATTTAGTGATAATGCATTGCATGAGTGTATAGCCTCTGGGAGTTCGCGTATGGAGGCGATGTGCATTATTCCTGCAAGTTGTGATGTGGTAGCAAAAATTGCTATGGGTATTGGTGACACGCTTATCACAAGGAGTGCTAATGTTATGTTAAAAGAAGGGCGTAAGTTACTTTTGGCAGTGCGAGAAATGCCACTAAGTGCGATTGCATTGGATAATATGTCAAAACTTTCACATCTTGGAGTGTGTATCGCTTCACCTATTGTGGGATACTATGGTGGTGTGCAAAGTTTGGAAGATATGGAGAGGTTTTTTGTAGGCAAATGGTATGATGTGCTTGGCATACCACATACGCTTTTTACTCCTTGGGGTGGAAATAATCATGTTTAAATCGCAAAAAAGTATATCACCCTCACAAGAAAACACAAAACCAAAGCTTTTAGAGGTGTGTAATTTTTCTTTATTGGTGAGTGAGAGTTTTAGGCTTAGTGATATTACATTTACCCTACATGCGAACGAGATTTTAGCTATTGTGGGTGAATCTGGATCGGGAAAAAGTCTTTTGGCACAGAGCATTTTGGGGTTGTATGGATACATACCAAAGAATAAGGTATTTTTTAATGGAGAGGACTTAAGCACATTAGATAAGAGGGCGTGGTGTGCACTAAGGGGTAAACATATCGCCTATATTCCTCAAGATCCGCTTAGCGCTCTAAATCCTGTCCAAAAAATTGGCACACAGATTCTAGAAACATTTATGTTGCATAATCCTAAGGCTTCTAGAGCTTTGTGCAAGCAAAGGCTTTGTGAAGTGTTGCAAAGCGTGGGCTTAGATGAAAGCTTTGCATCACGCTATCCACACACGCTTAGTGGCGGACAGAGGCAGCGTGCTTTGATTGCTATGAGCATTATTAATAATCCACAGATTCTTATTTGCGATGAACCTACAACGGCACTTGATATGCTGATGCAAAAGCAGATTCTAGAGCTTTTAGCCACGCTTGCAAAAGAGAGTGCGATTATGCTTATCACACACGATTTGGGTGCGGTGGCACAAATTGCGGATCGCATTATGGTTATGCAGTGTGGAAAGGTTATAGAATCTAATACAACGCAAGAGATTTTTAGCAATGCTAAAGAATCTTATACTAAGGATCTTTTAGACGCGCTAGATTTTTCTACGCTTGTACCAAAAGCATATGAATCTACCGAGGTGCTACAAATGCAACATTTTAGCGCCATAGCTTTTAGGCGTAAATTTTGGCGTAATGCACCTGTGTGTATCACGCATGATGTGAATCTTAGGCTACATAAAGGCGAGATTTTAGGTATAGCTGGTGAATCCGGATCTGGTAAAAGTAGCTTGGGCTTAGCGATTGTGCGACTTATGGCACATCGTGGAGAAATACGCTTTTTTGGCAAGGATGTAAGGAATTTTAGCAAAGAGGAATATTTTTCTTTGTGCGCCAAACTTGGCGTAATTTTTCAAGATCCATTTGCGTCATTAAATCCTAGAATGCGTGTGGGTGATAGTATTGCAGAAGGTATCGCCTATCATTATGGGCATACACAAGGTATGCAAGGCGTATATGAAGCACTAAAGAGCGTGGGCTTAGATGAAAGCTTTGCAACACGCTATCCACACACGCTTAGTGGCGGACAAAGGCAACGTGTGTGCATTGCTAGAGCCTTGGCACTAAAGCCTAGTATTTTGTTGCTTGATGAACCCACAAGTGCGCTTGATAAAAGCACACAAAAGCAGATTCTAGAGCTTTTGGTGTATTTGCAAAAAGACTTAGATATGAGTTTGATTTTTATTACGCATGATTTGGATATTTTGCGATTTCTTAGTCATACACTTATTGTGTTAAAAGATGGGTATATTCAAGAGAGTGGTGCAAGTAAAGAAGTGTTTGCAATGCCAAAAAGTGCGTATTTTAAACAACTTTTAAGAGCTACATATACTTCAAGAAATTTATTCATATAGATAAAAGTAAATTGCTTGGATTTCTTTTTGCGTGAGGTAGTAGCGAGGCATAACACCGATCTTTTGTGAATCTAGAGCTTTAGCAAAAACGCTAAACTCAAGCTTGTTGATAGCAGGCGCACTCAAAGTTTTAGCATTACCTTTGTGTGTGTAGTGTGCGATGATACTTCCCTCGCCTTTTTGCCCATGGCAGTGATGACAGCCTATCCCACGAGGATTTTCATAGAGATTTTTCCCATATTCCTTAAAAGTGATAAAACCTTCATTATCAAATTCTGGTGCGTGGGATTCTTGAGGTTGTGCTAGTGAATCTTGTGTGTCAAGCGTTTGTAAAGATTCTGTATTTTGTGTTTGTATAGAATCTATGTTTGTATCTGTAGGGGTATGAGAGTTTGTGTCCTTCGTGGGTGTTGGTTGTGAGGTGTTATCCACGGCGATAATATATGCACATGGAAGTATTGCCAAGACACACAGAAATATAATTTTTTTCATTAGCACCACCAAAACATAGTTTTTTAATCCAAAATATTATAATATACGAAAAATTAAAAACTCCACAAAGGAAAGCAGTGATACTTTTAGATGGAAAGAGCTTAAGTGATGCAATCCAACAAAATATTATCAAGGAATGCGCGACATTGGATATAAAGCCGGGATTGGCGGTCGTGCTTGTAGGCGATGACGCACCAAGTAGGGCGTATGTCAATATGAAAGAGCGGGCGTGTCAAAATGTGGGATTTCTTTCTTGCAAACACGAACTTCCTCAAACTTGCACACAAAATGAGCTTTTGGCACTTATTACTACACTTAATGTAGATCCAAAGATTCATGGGATTTTGGTGCAGCTACCTCTCCCAAAACATATAAATACTTCTGTGATTTTAGAATCTATCGCACCATACAAAGATGTCGATGGTTTTCATCCTTATAATGTTGGGCGTTTAAATACCAATCTTGATGGCTTTGTCCCTGCTACGCCATTAGGCGTGATGAGTTTGCTTGAATCCTATCAAATTGGTGTGCGTGGTAAAGATGTTGTTATCGTTGGTGCGAGCAATATCGTAGGCAGACCACTAGCAACTTTAATGCTCAATGCTGGAGCGAGTGTGAGCATATGTCATATTTTCACAAAAGATGTGGCACGATACACGAGTAGGGCGGATATAGTGTGTGTTGGTGTGGGCAAAGTCAATCTCATTACAGAATCTATGATACGCCAAGATGCAGTAGTGATAGATATAGGGATTAATCGCCTGGATTCAGGCGCGTTGGTAGGCGACGTGGATTTTGCCAATGTCGCCAAAAAAACTTCTGCTATTACTCCTGTGCCTGGAGGAGTTGGTCCGATGACAATTGCCTCTTTATTACAAAACACTCTTAAAGCCGCTAAACAGATACATTTTGATACGCATAAAGGAACAGGGATATGAGAGGGCTTTGGCAATGGTGGCGAGCCTTTTCGTCAAGTTGGAGTGGGGCGATTATTATTGTGTTTTTTGTGATTTTTTTTATCGCACAGGGTTTTATTATCCCTACGCGATCGATGGTCGGGACATTTTTTGAAGGTGATTTACTCGTCGTCAAGAAATTTAGCTATGGTATTCCTACACCACGCCTTCCTTGGTTGAATACACCGATTGTACCGGATTTTAATGGCAATGGGCATTTAATCGAGGGAGAGCGTCCAAAGCGAGGAGAAATAGTAGTATTTATTCCACCTCACGAGCAAAGCACATATTATGTAAAGCGTGTATTTGGTGTAGGTGGTGATGAAGTGATTTTTGCACAAGATGGCTATTATTTACGTCCAAACAATGGAGATGCTGG
>NZ_FZPO01000049.1 GCF_900198655.1 Helicobacter equorum
GCACCATTGATACAAATCTCACCCTCTTTATCTCCATAAATCACATATGTGCTAAAACGCTCACCATTGTTGATATTTAACACATCAACTTTCATACCCTCTTTAAGTTTGGCACTTTGTGCGAGAGATTTTTCAATCGTAATAGATCCAACATACTCAAGATTTGCATCGCTTACTCGCGCACGATGAATCTTAGAGTACAACATTTCAAACTGCATATGTCCTTCTTTGATATGGTAATTTTGTGTAAGGTTGATAATTTTAGCATATTTTGGGAGGGTTTTGTAAATTCTGTCCTTGTAATCATCAAGAATTATTTTAAGAATCGATATAAACACCAATCAGATTTGAGAGGTAGTTTTGTGCTAACAAATCTTGAATGATGATTGACCTTTTAGATTCAAACTCTTGCCAAAACCTTGAATAATCACCTAAAATTTCAGACATTTTAGCAATTAAATCCATCACGCCATCATGCAAATCAAAACAAATACCACAGAACTCTCTCGCGGTATCTTTATATGCACCAATCCCACTCACAAGTGGGATTGTTCCACTCAAAGCAGATTCTGCAATGGTTAATCCAAATGTCTCATAACATTTTGTAGGCATTACAACAATCTTAGCGCAACGTAAAATGGATCTTAAAATCATAGGAAATTGCGAATCTAAAAATATAATCAAGTAGCGATCATACAAATAACCCAATAAGAATAATATATCAATTACAATAAATTCCCCCCCCCCCAAGGCGATAGATTTTAATAAGCCTATCCAAATATTTAGCATCATGAAGATTTTCTATGATTTCCTGCCGTTTTGTGACAAAATTCTGCCAAATTTCCTCATAAGATTGCAGATTAGAAGCAATCATTACCTCAAGATTTCTCACATTGTTTTTAAAGCGGTCTTGGTAAGATAGCCTGGGATCAACTTCAAAGATAAAACTACTGCCACAAAAATATTCAATTGTTTCTTTCAATGCTCCAATACGAGAAACTAAAGGTATAACTCCAGCAAGAATAGATTCCACAATAACTAATCCAAAAGTTTCATACCACAATGAAGGCATAACTGAAAGCTTAGCTTTTTTTAAAATTTTTGCAATCTCCATCGGTGTTCGCCTACCCAAAAATATACAATTTGGAATTTCTTTTGAGCTTTTTGTAGAATGCGAATCCAAAAGCTTGTGTGCAAGACCTTTGCAATATTCTTTATCATCTCCGTCACCTATAATACAAAGCTTGTATGATGAAAATTCCGGTTTTTGTATAAGTTTTGCAAATGCTTCAATAAGAAGTGGAACATTTTTTTCTGGTGCAAGCCTACCAAAGAATACAATGAGATCTTCTTTGTCTTCCAAACACACATTAGGATTATAAAATTGCATTTGTATAGGGTTTTGTAATACTTCTAATTTTTTCTTATTAAGACCATCATCTATATGTTTTTGGTATTGAAACTCGCTCACACAAAGAATCTTATCAAAAAGATTATTTTCTCGCATCAAAATTCCACAATAAAAAATCGTTCGTAAGCCCTTCAAGATTGAATATACTCTCCCTCTCCTATCACAATTTTTCCACATAATACGAAATTTTGAGTGTCTTATACATTCCTCACAAATCGCTTTTTGTTTGTAATTATATAAACCCCCATTAGGACAAACACCAAAATTATGTTGTGTAAAAATAAGTTTAATGTGTGGAAATCTATGTTTATAAGCACGAAGAGCAAAAAGAACACTTGGACTTAGACGAGAAAGATAATTTTGGGTATGAATAATATCAGGATGTGTAGCAAATAAAAAGCGTTTTAACAATCGATAATTTTTCAAATTGAAAATATACTTGATGGCACCTATAGGCTTAGAATACATTGCCCAATCATCAAGCATCAAAAAATGTTGAGAATCTACGCCCTTTGGTAAAGTCTGTAATGTATCACAACTAGCAATAAAAATCTCATAATTTGGAAGAGTCATGGTTTGTTCAATGGTGTTACGAAATACGCTTTCAGCCCCACCACGATAAGAATCTGAAGCAAGATGAAGGAGCCTTGTTTTGGCATTTGAAGTGGGTGATTGAAGTCGATAATCTGTATCCGCCCCTTTAGCGTGGCAAATATGATGAGAAAAGCCAAAATTTTGAAACTTAAGCATAAGAAAACCTCTTAATGTCTTTCGTATCATACACTCTCCCTCCCAAAATATATCTGCTGTTATAAATATCTAAACAAAAATTTATTGCTTTGTTTTTCCTAACAAAACTCTTGCTTGGTTGCGAAATTTTCTAGGAATTGCATTTCGCACAATAACACGCGGAATAATCCAAAATACATACCGCAAAGCATAATAAATAGGGAAAAGCTTATGATAGCGCGTCCCTATTTGTAAATCTTCCCAAAACATACGCCAAGAAAGCGATCCAGAAACTCCATCGACATTAAATGCACTCACAACCACTGCACCATGCCAAAAAAGAAATCCCGCATTATGCACTTTAGTAAAAAAGTCCGTATCACCAGCAATTTTAAAATATGTATTATACCTATAACGTTTCATTGTTACAGAATCTATAAACGCACTTTGATGAATAAAATGATGATGGTATTTATGGGCATTTTTACGCTCATTTGGCGCAGCATGAATAGTTTTGGTATGCTCTGCATCATAGATAATCTGCGTATCCCCATAAATAACTATCGCCTTTTTTCCACCATTAGCCAAATATTCTTGATATGTTATAAAAAGATTAGACACACTCTCCTTACTAAAAAACATATCTCCACAATTCATAAAATTACACCACTCCCCAGTAGCGAGATCTATGCCTTTATTCATCGCATCATAGATTCCGCTATCACGCTCACTTAAAAACTTAAAACTAAAATTAGGGTTAGAATCTAATTGTGCTTCAAAATAAAGAGAATCTGCTTTAACTTCCCTATGCGTGATAGTTGCTAGAGAAGTGATTGTGGATTCTATGCTCTGGGTTGTGCCATCGCTACTACACCCATCAACAAGGATATACTCAATATACGGATAATCCTGACACAATACAGAATCCATAGTTGCAACGATGTGAGAAACATCGTTATATACCACAGTAACAATCGAGATCTTAGGCTGCATTATTGCTTAATCCCTTAGAACTTCTTCCTCTCA
>NZ_FZPO01000026.1 GCF_900198655.1 Helicobacter equorum
CAAGTATCCTTGAGTTTGCATATAAGCAATGCGTGAGTAATAAGCGTGTATCAAAACTTGTGCTAATAGGCACACAGGAATGTTTAGAATCTCTTAATACACAATGTTTGGAGACTTTGGGGCATTATGGTGTGAAAGTGGAGTTTTTTATGTGGCTAGATTCTATGTGGTGTGAGAGTTTTTTGGTGCATTATGGAGTAGTGTTTGGGTTTAAAAATGCCAAATCCAACTAGAGAATTTTTTGAGATTGATTTCATAATATGAGAGTGCGTATGATGCGGAAAATCGAGCTTGCAAACTACTACCGAGGTCAAACACATAGTCATAATCGAGATTAAGTAAGAAATTGTTCTCATCACATTGATGATGTTTTTGTTTTGGTATACGATCCTAGCCCAAACTCCAGCCCAAAGAGATGAAAGCCGCGAGATGTTTTGTGCGCCACGAAGTCATAGATACTCATAAAGGCGATGTTGTCAGATTGTTGTGTCATATTGTTGGTATGTGATAGATAGGTGTGCTAGAGGTTTAGCTGATAGAGGCTGCCATAATGTTCATTTTTTGTGTGCATACTCAAGACTTATGCCTTGCGAGAGTATCTAAAAATTTTTACCTAGAGCATTTGGTGCTTGAGGGATATCAGCAAACAAGATACAACATTGTAAAAGTATAAGGCATAGTGCGTTGTATCTGTGCATAATCCCCCAAGAAATTTATATTTTGTAAGATTTGAACAAAAATAATAAGGTAAAATACGAAATCTTATTATGTTTGAAAAGGATATTAAGTGCAGAAGTTATCGATCTTTTGGCGAGTGAAAAAAATAATGAAACCCTTTATACCTTCATTTTTATTGAGGATAAAATATAAATTGTATCGCCATCTTGAAGATCAACGATTTAAAAAGATTTGTCAAACTCGCAAGATTGGGTCTAGTGATGGAATCATTAAAAACTTTGCTAGCCTTGAGAAACCACAAAAGATCAAAGTTCTTTTTTATAATGATTGGGGCGGTAGTTGGGAAGCTTTGGAGCCATTAGCCTTGGCTTTAAGCAAGAATGAAAATTTTGAAGTCATAGTATTGGCAATGCCTACTTTGGTACAGAGTGAAAATTTTTATGATCTAGGTGCCACAAAAGTGTTACAAGAATTTTCTAAAAAAATTCACACACCTATTACATACACATTAGAGGTAAATTCTAGAGTGCAATGTGTTGTAGGTTTTGATTCTCAAATGCAAATAACACTTTATCCGGAGACAACACAAGCACATTATTGTTTTACCACTAGACCTTATGATTCACTACGTCCACATGGTTGGAGCAATGCTGATATTGCTGAATGTATGAAGTTGTGTCTTATCGAATATGGCATCCACAATTTTTCTAGTTATCAAAAAAACATTATTGCCTACGAATCGAGATTTTTGCGTTATTATGATTTTATTTTTTCTCCTACGATTTTTCATAAGTATCTCGTAGAATCAAGACAGGAATCCGATAGTTTTGCTAAAGTCATTGCAACAGGATCTCCTTTATTGGAGAATATTATAAACACAGATTTTTCTAAGGTCTCGGCACGAAATCTGACTGTTTGTTATATGCCACGTTGGAATCCTGTCGATTTTCATAGTACATTCTCGGTTTATTCGGATTTCCTGTGGACACTGGCAAGAGAAGGCAAAATCGTTCTTATATGGCGACCTCATCCAAATATGTATGATCATTATGTGAAGAGCACAAAGATTTTGACACAAGAACAGTGGGATTTTTTTGCTACTACACCTAACGTATTTTTGGATAATAATCCGAGTTATTTTGATTCATTCAAAAAGTCAGATATTTTGATTTCAGATACAAGTAGTATGCTCACATATGCTTTTTTAAGCGGTAAACCAACTATATATACTCAGAATCTTATGGGTGAGGAGCTCAATAATTGGTCAGCAAGGTGGATTTATCAAGGATGTTTTGTAGTAAATAATCGAGATTCGTTAGAAAAGGTGTTGCATGAAATACAAAAAAACTATGATTCTATAATGTTTTCGCTACAATCTTCGTACAAGAAGATTATCAATGAGAGTTTTTCTTTGTGCCTAGATGCTAGAAGCACACAGAGTATTATCGATATCCTCGTGGAAGACATCAAGGCATATATACCGTAAGAAAGGAGCAAGAATGCTAACTCTAAAGATTGTTTTACTCAAGATTGTTATGAGAATTTCTTTAAGATTCAATACATTAAGATATTGCATCTCTAACAAAATTCATAAGAATATGAGATATGTATTAAGCAATACAATAAAAAATGGTTTTGTATTGAAGGCTTTGTATAAGGATTGCGCAATTGTTGCAAATTCGGATATTGTGTGTCGTGTTAAATTTATATATCCTTGGATTTTTAATGAAGTGTTTGGATTTAATATATATAAATTTTATAGGCCTCTTGAGGTTAGTAGGCAGTATAGTGTCATCGATATAGGAGCAAATGTTGGATATACGGCATTGTATTTTGCTCAACAATCATGGTGCAAGCAAGTCTTGAGTTTTGAACTTTTCCCACAAAATATTAGAGCAATGGAAGAGAATCTTGTTTTAAATAGTCCATCTATACAGCAAAAAGTCATTTTATATCCATATGGATTAGGTAAAAAAGAAAATATAAAAAAAAAGGGGGGAATAATGGCATCTTACTTTGAGCATAGAGATGGGATTAGCTCCATGAATAAGGATTTTGTGAGAAATTATGCTCCAGAGGAAGAAAGTAAAGAAATCGTCACCAGATGTGAAATCAGAAGTGCTTCCGAAACCCTAAAAAGACTAGTTGATGATTATAAACTCACGAATATTATTGTAAAAATTGATGTTGAGGGTGCAGAATATGAAATTTTTGAAGATTTAGCCATGCATTATCCTGAATTTTTTCAAAAAGTCGTAAAAATTGTAGGAGACACACATTTGGGTTTTGATAGGTTTATGGATATTATTAAACCATTTGGTTTTGAGGTTGTTTTTAAGGAACCACATGCAGATCTTACATGTCCATTTGAATTGGAAAGGATATGTAAATGACAACCTATGCGATTATATTAGCAAGTGGTAGTGGATCGCGGTACGGTAGTGGTGTACCTAAGCAATTTATTAAAATTGCTGGCAAGACTCTTTTAGAGCATACTGTAGAAATTTTTGAAGCAGCCCAGAATATTGATAGGGTTATTTTGATAATTCCAAGAGAATATAGAAAGCTTACAGAAGAGATACTTTTGCATGGTTCATATAAAAAAATATATAAGATTTTAAATGGTGGAAAAAGTAGAAAAGAAAGCTCTTATATAGGGATAATGAGTATTGAGGATAATGATGGGTATGTGTTTATTCATGACTGTGCACGCCCATTCCTAACATTAGAAATTATTGATCGTTGTCAACAAGCTTTGCAGACCTATGATGCTGTAGATGTTGCTATTCCTACCTCTGATACAATTCTTGAGTTAGATTCGCATAATGTAATTACAAGCATTCCCAATAGGAATAGACTTAGACGTGGACAAACACCACAATGCTTTAAGCTTTCTCTAATTAAAAAAGCTCATGAATATTTTAGAGACAATGATAATTTTACAGATGATTGTGGTTTGGTCATTGAAAGTGGTTTTGCAAAGGTTTTTGTTGTGGAGGGAGCGGAAGAAAACTTTAAAATTACATACCCACAAGATATAGTATTAGCAGATAAGCTTCTGCAAATTCGTCAAACAAAGGCACCTCACTCACAATTAGGAGACCTTAAGGATAAGGTTATAGTTTGCTTTGGTGCAAGTAGTGGTATAGGTGAGTGTATAGCCCAGATTGCTACGGAATATGGAGGCATTGTTCATGGTACTTCTTTGACATTGGGTTGTGATATTGGGAATTTTAGTGAGGTTTCTAGATATCTTAAGATGGTTTATGCGCAGCATGGTCGTATAGATTTTGTTATAAATTGTGCAGCTATTTTGGAAATGGGTTCTATAGAACATAGAAATTTAGCAGATATATATTCAGAGATTCAAATAAACTTTTTGGGTTCTATCCATGTTGTTAAGGCAGCGATACCATATCTGAAAAAAAATATCAAGAGTTCCATTGCGCTTTTTACATCAAGTTCATATACCAGAGGTAGAGCGATGTATGGTGTATATTCATCTTGTAAGGCGGCAATAGTAAATCTTGGTCAGGCACTAAGCGAGGAATTGCGCAGTGATAGAATTAATATAAACATCATAAACCCACAACGAACAGCGACACCTATGCGATACAAAAATTTTGGGAATGAACCCAAACACAGCCTACTAGATCCGAGAATAGTGGCATTATCAACATTGCATACTTTACTATCAGACTTGAATGGACAGATTGTTGATGTGCGACTCGATGGCGAGGTCGGGGGGGGGGGGGNNGGGGTGGGCGGCGAGGGGGGGGGGGGGGGGGGGGGGGGGTTCCTGGGTAACAACCAAGATACATTGTCATTATGAAATATTGTATGCGAGTTTCTTGTATTTTAGGAACTGTGCATGAGAAGAGTTATTACTTTTGGGACATTCGATTTGTTTCATTATGGACATTTACAGATTCTTAGGCGTGCTAAAGAGATTGGCGATTTCTTGATTGTAGAAATATCCTCAGATTCTTTAATTTTTTCCAAAAAGGGTCGTTATCCTATTTATACACAAATGGAGCGTAAAAGTATAATAGAAGCTTGCAAATACGTGGATTATGTATTTTATGAGGAGTCCTTAGAACTGAAGCGACAATATTGTTTGGAATATAAGGCAGGCATATTGGTCATGGGAGATGATTGGACAGGATGCTTTGATAACTTAAGAGATATTTGCGAGGTTATCTATATTCCAAGGACTCCAAGTATTTCTACGACACAAATAATTGAAAAGATTAGGATTTAAGTAGTGCCAAAAGTTTGCCAAACACAAAATCATCTCGCACTTGAGTGATTTGACATACATACGCACCCTGCTTAATCTCACCTAAGCCATCTTCTATATCATTAATAAGAATCTCTCCATCTATCTCTCTTGCCCAAAGTCTTGGTCGTGCGCTATAAAAATATTCACTCACATCACTCACACCCTCCACTATCACCTCGATTTTTTGTCCTACCATTGCACGCAACGACGCTCTTTGCTTTTTTTGTAGAATCTTGTTTATTGTGTTAATGCGTTTGGTGATTATCTTAGATTCTATTGTTGGAAGCGTGAAGCTTTTTGTATCTTCTTGTGGCGAGTATTCAAAAATATTAATCCTATCAAATGGGCTTTGTTTTACAAACGCACAAAGTTCTATAAAATCCTCCTCGCTTTCGCCGGGGTGTCCGATAATGAGACTTGTGCGCATAAATCGACCTTGGATTGTATCCATAGCGTTTATGAGTTTTTCGTGTGTGGCACGATTTGCAC
>NZ_FZPO01000017.1 GCF_900198655.1 Helicobacter equorum
GTGTAGAGAAGTCAAGTTTGGTATAGGCATTAAACACCCTAGCAATTTCATTAGTATCACTTCCAATTTTTGATTGCAAAATAGCAAGCATATGATTTAATACTTCTTTAAGTTCCACAAGCTGGGGATTTGATGGAACTTTGTCTATACGAGCCGTAAGATCACCATCTTCTACTGCTTTGGCGGTTTCTGTAGCTTCAAGTATCGCTTCTTTATCTTGTTGCAATGAGTGTTTTGTGCGCTCTATATTTTGATTGATCGCTTCAGCCATAAATCCAAGCTCATCGTTGGCAAATTTATGTCGCAAAACAGGAGGTGTAGAAACTTCATGATTGATGAACTTAAAGAAATCATGAAGAAACTTTTGAATCACGCTAACTGGTCCGATGAATTTTTTGATAATAAAATATAATACGATAAGTCCAAGTGCTCCCAAAATCAATGCTATCCATACCGAAGTAATAAAACTTTTATTAACAGCATCTGTAAAATCACTCTGCGTTGCTGCAACTACGATTGTCCAACCAAAAGGAAATTGCTTATAATAAGCAAGTCGTCTTTGATCAAGATTATTCACAAACTCTGCATAACCCTCCGGTGCCTTTTTAGTTAGATCAAAAACAGTTTTCTCTACAGGCGTCAAAGGTTTATCATGATTGATGGCATTTGGATTTTTATGGGAAAAAATTCGCCCTGTATCATCTGTGATGAAAATAGCCATACTAGGAAGTTCTGGACGCTCAAAATTCAAAAATCTCTTTTGAAAATCATCCACAAATATATCTAAACAAATTGCACCTAAAAAATTACCATTTTTATCTACAAGTGGGGCAGTAGCAGTAGCCAACATTTTGCCCTTATCTTTACCACTTTGGCTTACATATGTTGGAGTTACGATACCTTGAAGCTGTTTTGTTTCAAGATATTTTTTCTTGGTTTGGACATAATATGGACGCTCTAAATAATTAAAACCTGGCTCCGCTACCTCGTAATCACGTTTAAATGCTGCATTTAGTTCTTCATTATGCTCCACTAGTGCTTTTCCATTTTTCTCAAATATCACATAAACGGCGGAATATTTGATAAGTTCGGCAGTTTCTGCTAACACTGTTCGTTGTTTTACAATTCTCTCAGATTGATCAGAAATACTCTCCAATGCTAAAATTTGCTTCCGTAAAAAATCTAAATGTTGTTGCGCCTCGATATTCATCGTAATATTTATCGTTGTATACGATGCACTTAAAGCTCCCTGTTGAATACTCTGAAAAAGTTCTATGGTATTTTCGGAAGTCTTTTTGTAATTATAGATAGTGACCGTTGCAATCACGACAACAAAAATTGATAACATACATACAAGTAATTTATTACCTAAAGAAAATTTCATACTCTAAATACCCCCATGTGGTTTTATGATCCTGCGAATATAACAAAAAGATTCTTAAAAAATACAAAGATATCAAGGCATTTTTAAGCAAAAATCCCTTTATCGTAGCAATACGTCCTCTTTATGCTCTTAATTCTTGTTTAAAATACTTAATGGTTTTTTCAAGTCCTTCCTTAAGCTGTATGCTTGGCTCCCACTTTAATTCGCTTTGTGCAAGGCTAATATCGGGTTTTCTTTGTTTGGGATCATCTTGTGGCAATGGATGAAAACTAATTTTAGAATGAGATTTAGCAAGTTCTATAATATTTTTGGCAAGCTCTAGGATTGTAAATTCATTGGGATTTCCGATATTTACTGGTCCAAAAAATCCATCTCTACTTTCCATAAGTTTCATCATGCCACTAACGAGATCATCAACATAACAAAAACTGCGTGTTTGGCTACCATCACCATAAATACTTATATCCTCACCTTTTAGTGCCTGAATGATAAAATTACTCACCACACGCCCATCATTTGGGTGCATTCTAGGACCATAGGTATTAAAAATCCTCATAACCTTTATATTGACATTATGTTGTCTTTGGTAATCAAAAAACAATGTTTCTGCACACCTCTTGCCTTCATCATAGCATGCTCGTATGCCGATAGGATTGACTGCGCCACGATAACTTTCTATCTGTGGGTGGATTTCAGGATCGCCATACACTTCACTTGTGGATGCTTGTAAAATTTTTGCTCGTGTGCGCTTGGCAAGCCCTAGCATATTGATAGCACCCATCACAGAGGTTTTGGTTGTTTGCACGGGATCAAATTGATAATGCACTGGACTTGCTGGACAAGCGAGATTATAAATCTCATCAACCTCAACATACAGAGGGAAGGTCACATCATGTCGCATAAACTCAAAACGCGGATTGCTCAACAGATGCAAGATGTTACGTTTTGTGCCAGTAAAAAGATTATCCACACAAAGCACTTCATGTCCCTGCTCCAATAATCGCTCACATAAATGTGAGCCCAAAAACCCTGCCCCACCAGTTATTAGAATCTTTTTATATTGCATCCAATCTCCTTATATATCAAGATTTGTAAAAAGCATTATAACGCAAATTAAAGGATGATAAAATCAATACACAAAGAAATGCGCATAAAAGACAATCTTTTTCACAAAAGATATTAAAAACTACAAACTATCATTTATAGCCAAAAAATCTCAAATCCATAGAATCATCAATTACAAGATCCCTATGCTATTTTCTTGCGATAGAAATAATGCAATGGCACATACCAAATACTAGCCCAAAAACCAAGATACCATAATATAAAGCAAAAATGCCTATGAATAAAACTATGAGATTTACCAAATATAAACCAACTTAATGCAGGTAATGCAAAACAGACAATTAGGGCAATATAGAAACTCCTATAAACCTTATTGGTTTCGACAAAACAGACAAAAACGCTAATCCAAAAAAGAATAAGAAACAACTTTGTACCTGTTGTGATATAAATTGTGATGACATCCAATGCACTTGCATTAAGTGAATTTGCATAAACAGGATCAAACTCCTTTGAGTCACCACCAATCATCCTACGCAAAAAATCATGTTGATAAATATCCATAAAACCAATGTATAAATCCCCATTACCACGAATATAGGTATGTATTATAAATACAACCATAAACCCAACACAAGCAAGAATCAAAAATCCTAAGCCATATTCAAAGGCTCTGCCTTGAGCAATGCTCACAAAAGGTGGCGTAGATTCTGTGCGAGACAAAAGTCCATATATAAAGCTTATAATAAATGGACTAAGTGAAAAAAGTATAATACTTGTAATAAACTCATAACTCATACTAGCACGAAGAGCTATGGCAAGCATATAAGCCAAACACAATAAAGAAAACATCATTTTAGAAAGTTTATTGTGTGCTATTGCTATGTATAAACTAAATGCAATAATTGCAGGAAACAACCAAAAAGCAAGGCTAAAATACAGACTTCCACCAAGTTTTAGAGTCCATCCACTTACAAATGAAATGAAAAATATAATCCCAAAAGCTTTACAAAAAATTTTACCAAGCAAAAAGGCACAGACAAATACACATAAGGCACTAAGAAAGGTATTAAACATATAAAGTGGATTAATGCTTTCAAAACTAAATGCCTGATACAACCATGCATAGAAAAAACCCTGTATACCTATAGTTGAACGATAATGTCCAAAAGAATCTGGTTTGATACCTTCATATAAGATTCTTAATGTCCCATTACCATAAGTATCCTCTATATCTTTGGCAAAGACAAAACTTAGCCCATAACCCTCTAAGTCATAACCATATTGTTGCGCCAAAATTGTCGCTGGAATATGACTATCTACATCAGGGTAAGAGTTTGCCTTTGTATAGAAAAGCACACTTGTAATGCATACAATAACTACTGCTCCAAATAGAGCATACATTCTATTCTCTATGATAAAAGCCGTGTATCTCATCAATTTTGCGAGCAAAAGCACAACATTATTGTTTCTTGCGATAGACTCTTTACTCACTTTTCTCTCCTTCTTGATAATCATAGTCTGTGTTGATATACCATAAGTCGCATTCTTTACCTAGAATCTTATCTGCACACATCAACCCCATTAAAATACTATGATCTTGGTTATTGTATTTAAAACTGCCATTCCGACCTATAAAATACAAATCTTCAAAGCTATCAAGTGCATCATAGATTTTATGTAAATCTTCTTTGTAGCCTCTTTCATATATAGGATAGCTTTTATGAATTTTTAATACAGCTACATTTTTTATCAACCTAGAATCTGCCACAAGTTTAGATTCCAATAAGTCCTTCTTTGCCATACTGCTTAGGGCACTTTCATCTAGATTCCACAAAGGCTCATCATCATTAGCCCAATACTCAAGACATAAAATCACAGAATCTTTTCCACACCGCAAATCTTTTGTCCAATTAGCAAAATTTGTGATCCTGCCTGTTTGCGTATCTTTGCTATGCACATAAATCCAATTATCTTTAAACAATGAAGTGCCTAATGATGTATCATTTATAGTCTTTGTGTGAGCTTGTGTTTGAGAATCTTGCAAGCCTTGTGCTACTTCCATATACACCAAAATCGTGTTTCTAAACTTTAGTTTTTTAGCCAAATCTTTTGTCTTAGAATCTAATTCATCTAAAGATAGCACCATATCTCTAAAAGGTGCGGTCGAAATAACAATATCTCCGCTAAAATCTCCCTTATTTGTGATGATTCCAATAGCTTTTTTATTATGTGTTTTGATACCCACAACTTCAACATCACAATGTATCGTTCCACCACGTTTGATAATCTCATCTTTCATATTGCTATACACTACGCCACAACCTTTTTTAGGATAGCTAAATTCATCGACTAAAGTTTTATGTTTCTTCCCACCATCACCAAAAAATGCAGATTTTATAGCCTCATAGAGATTTAGTCCTTTTATACGCTGTGCGGCAAAATCAGAATCTAGCTCACTACCCTTGATTCCCCAAAGTTTTTCTGTGTAACCCTTAAAGAATATGCTATAAAGTCGGTAACCAAAAGCATTTGCCACCCAAGATTCAAAACTATCCCCTCTAAAAGGTAGGATTTTTGCCTTACAATAACTCAAAACGCACAGGGCAGATTCTATAAACCCAAGCTTAAGTAACGCATCAAATCCACGCAAAGGATAATAAAAAAACTTACGATTATAAAAGATTCTAGTAAGTCGTGAGACTTTCTCATATTCACCATTTGTATGTGAGTGCCAAAAATCATTAAGTCTTTTGTCCTTACTAAAAAACCTGTGTGGTCCAATATCCACGATTTGAGAAAACAACTCTATGCTCTTGCTCATACCACCAACTTGAGATTCTAGCTCAAAAATTTCTACGCTATATCCTGACTCGCTTAATATTCTAGCGGCACTAAGCCCAGCAGGTCCTGCACCAATGATTAATACTTTTTTAGAAGATTCTTGTGTCATTGCTATCCTTTTTATGAGATTGTTGTGTGTGAAAGTTTTGTAAAACTAAAATACTTGTGTCCTAAATAATTGCAGACAAAACTCATACCCACCCCACAAACATGTGCTACAAACTCCAAATGTTTTTGGTGTAATAAAAAATCTGTATATGATTCAAACAATGAACTTGCTTGTAGGTAAGTATGAAAAGTAGAAGTGAGAGTTTCTAAAAGAAGAAGTGTTGTAACACTTACAAACAAAGCCACAACCAATCCAAAGCTTGCTACGATACTAAAACGAACAAAGGCGAATTGCAAACTAATATTGCGAGGAAATATATATTTAGCAGAGAGTGCAAAATTTACAAAATGCCCTAAAATATAAGCGATAACCACACTATATGAAAAGTTTATATAAAAACTTATGTAATGCCTTGATATAAGATTTACAAACAAAGCCAAGAGTGCGACACAAAAATACTTTAGTAACTGCATCTTATTTCTTTTGTTAATATCTTGGGTTTGTATGCCAACGCAGAGCAGATGCAAGGATTGTTTCTAGCTTATAAAAATATGGATTCCAACCCAATATGTCTCTTGCTCTACTACTATCACCAATAAGTATGGCAGGATCTCCTATGCGCCTAGATTCTATAACATATGGGATTTTTTTACCACATAAATCTTGTGTGCATTCTAACAATTCAAAGATAGAAAACCCTTCCCCATTTCCAAGATTAAATACTTCACCTATTTTGCCATCTCTCTTAGCATCTAAAAAATACTTTAGCGCTAGAATATGTGCGCTTGCCAAATCATCAATATGAATATAATCACGCACACAAGATCCATCTTTTGTGGGATAATCATCACCAAAAATACTCAAAGACTCTCTTTGACCAAGTGCGGTTTGCAACAACAAAGGGATCAAATGTGTTTCTGGATTATGAGATTCACCAATATCAAAAAGCATACTTGCACCAGCGGCATTAAAATAACGCAATACCACATAATTTAATCCATAAGCATTATGAAAATCTCTCAACATGTTTTCTACCACGAGCTTTGAATAACCATAAGGATTAATTGGGTTTTGTATATGGGATTCTGTTATAGGCAAATGCAATGGGTTGCCGTATGTAGCACAAGTGGAACTAAAAATGATATTTTTTACATTAGCCCTACGCATAGATTCTAAAAGATTAAGAGAATTAGCAACATTATTACGATAATACTTGCTAGGATCATTCACACTCTCCCCAACATATGCATAAGCAGCAAAATGCATAACTGCCTCTATATCGTATGTATCAAAAACAGAATCTAATGTAGCCTTATCACTCAAATCAGCTTGTATAAAAGTAGTACGTAAGTGTGCATTTTGAAGTGAGCGAAGTAGCAATAAATCAGAGTTGGCTTGTGTTTGATATTGTGCTATATGTGGACTAAGGTTAGTGTCAGCAAAATGTTTGTCATTAGATTTTGATTCTTTAAAAGGATTATTTAAAGGGTATTTATGCCCCCCCCCCCCCGCACGCGGTAAATTCTGCCCTAATTGTGCAAGAAATTGTGTTAATGTAGCACCACTAGAAACATCTAATGATGTATATTGCAAAGATTCTTTATGTCCTAAGCTAAGATTATCTAATACAAGTGTCTCAAATCCTAGTGCATTAAGCAAGGCATTTGCATGAGAACCAATATACCCTGCCCCACCAGTTATTAGAATCTTTTTTGTTGTCATAGATTGCTGTGTCATTACATTCCTTGCATACAAAACTTTAATAATTATACTATGTCCTCTCTTAAAAGCTCCAATCTTTTAGAGAATCTTTGCCTGTCTTATCGCCGTAGTATCCACAAGCTCGACTACTTCACCACTTTGTAAATGCTCTAGGGCGACCACTTTGCCATTTTGTAGCACCTGTGCTAGATTCTTTTTGGTTTGTTGTGGATTTAGTGCCAAAAGTGTGTAGCGTAAGGATTCTATAATTTTTTGCTTAGAATCCACAAATCGCTCAAATCGCAATGCCTGATAAAATGGCAATACTTCCGCTTCTTTATCTTGCAAAAAAGCTCGTGCAACATTCACAAGATTTTGTCGCAAAAAAGCAACGTGCTCACATTGTGTGTATATGGTAGATTCTCTATTTTTTGCTTGTAAAAGCGCTAATACATGTTTTAGAATCTCATACTTTGAGGCATACAGGGACAAAAACATATTTTCATGCAATCTACACATTTCATCAAGACGCATAAGCCACTCTTGCGAATCTGGTAGAATCATCTCCATTGCCGCACTTGGAGTAGGTGCTCGCAAATCTGCCACAAAGTCTGAAATCATTGTATCTACCTCGTGTCCCACAGCACTTACTATCGGGGTGCGTGCGTGAAAAATCGCATCAGCCACCACCTCCTCATTAAACGCCCACAAATCTTGGATGCTACCGCCACCACGACCAATAACAATCACATCAAAAGCTTGTGGTGTGCCAAAAAAACGATCGGCATATGCGATATTACGCGCGATAGAATCTTTTGCTTCATCACCCTGCACAAGTGTATTTATCGCAACAATTTTTGTAAGTCTCCACCGCTTTTTGGCAACTTTTACCATATCTTGAAGTGCCGCACCACTAAGAGAAGTCAAAATCGCTATACGCTTAGGGTATGGTGGTATAGGCTTTTTAGATTTAAAATAGCCCTTTTGTTGCAATGTTTCTTTTAGTTGCTCAAAGCGCAGCGTAAGCTCACCCACACCCTCTGGAATCATACTCTTGCATTGAATCTGGTATTCTCCCCGCGGTGTATATACACTTATGCCGCCACTCACAACAACGCTTATGCCATCTTTTGGCTCAAATTTAAGCATATTGGCATTGCCACGAAACATTACACAACGCACTTGTGAATTTGCATCTTTGAGACTAAAATACATATGTCCACTTGTATGGATTGTGAGATTGCTAATCTCTCCTTGCACTTGAACTTGTAAAAATGTGCTATCCATAAGAGCCTTTATCTGTGCATTTAACTCACTAACACCAAGAATCATACCTATCCTTAATGCTTAATATGAAGTTTTTTCTTGTATTCACGCACGACAGATTCAAACTTACTAAGAAAAAATGGATTTTGTCCATTCATGTATTCTACAAGCATAGAGAGTTGCTTTTGTGTGAGATGCGTAACTGCCTTGTAACATATTTCATTAAAGCCATCATCATCGTTATTATCCACACTCTCTTGAATTGCTTGAGAATATTTAAGAAACATTTTTTTATCTTGTTCCTCTTGTTCATTATGTTTAAGGATCTCCCGATACAATGCTTCAAGCTCTTCAAATGGCATTTCTTTTAAGTATTCTTTGGAATACAAACCTGTAAGTGCTCTTACTTTGGCGACAAGTTCGAGTTTTTGAGGTATGTTGTTGTAATAATCTCGATATACATCATACAGATTTGAAGGCATAAAATCCTTAACTACCATAAGCTTCACGCGTGCCATTGTGAGAATCTGCTTACGTGTGGCGGGGTCTTTGAGCTTATCAATAGTTTGGTGCAAAAACTGCGTATCATTACGACGCTTTTCATAAAACTCCTCAAGCACCTTAAATTCTTCCTTTGGCAAACCTTTTAATACTGCGGCTATTTGGGAAAGCAAAATTTCTTGAAAACTTCTATAAGCAATATGAGAAATTTTTTGCATCTTGTGCATAGGCATATCTTTGAGTGCTATAGCTAGTAAATCATTTGCTTCATTACAATCAAACTTCATATATCCCTCTTGCAGACATTCTATGAGTGCTATGACATCATTTGCACAATCTTTGAGATTTTGTTTAAACTCCGTAAGCTCATCAATATCGAATAAAATGGAATTAGTCTTAATGCTTTTGTTATCATTAATGAGGTGAAAATATGATCCCAAAAGTTTTTTTGTAACTTCTTGATATATCTCTTGAATCTCTGTTGTTTCCATAGATTGTAGCGTATTTGAATCATAATCATGTCGTTTGAGAAATTCTATCATTCTATCACGACTAAGTGCCATTACAAGATTCCTTGTTGTAGTGTGCTATCTTGCAAGGCATAATAGACTTTAAGTATATCGCTATGTTCTTTGCTATCATGCACACGCAAAATATTTGCGCCATTTTGCACACCAATAAGATGTAGTGCGAGCGTTGATGCAAGGCGTTCAGACACTGCTTTGCCTGTAATTTGTCCTAAAGTATTTTTTCGACTAGCACCAAGCAAAAGAGGATATCCAAACCGCTTAAAATGCACAAGATGATTTACAAGTGCAAGATTTTGTGCGTCATTTTTGGCAAAGCCAAAACCCACATCTAAGATAATTTCCTTGCCTCCACTATGTATAACCTCATCAATTTTTCGCTCAAAAAATGTATCAATCTCCCCCAAAAAATCATCATATTGCGTAAGTGTTTGCATAGTCTCTGGTGTGCCCCTTGAATGCATAATAATCGCAGTTGCACCAAATGCAGCATTGACCCGTGCCATATCAGGATCGCTAAACCCACTCACATCATTAATGATATTAAAACCATTTTTAAGCGCAAACTCTGCGGTTTTTGGGTTGTAGGTATCAATGCTAAATTGCGTCTTTTTATATAATTGCTTAGAATCTATTTCTGCACACACTTCGCCTAAGCGTGCTATTTCCTCACAAGATTCTATATTTTGACTACCTGGACGCGAACTTGCCGCACCTATATCGATATATGCCACACCTTCTTCTAAAAGCTCATAAATACGCTCAATCGCTTCTTTGGAGCTTTTACGACTAGAAGCATAAAAACTATCTGGCGTAACATTGATAATCGCCATAATCTTGGTTTGTGTATCTAGGGGTGATTTGATGTGTGATTTAAGGTATGTAGCAAGATTTCTTAGCCCAAAATCTTGCGTAGAAAGCTTAGCAACAAGTCGCCTTAATTGAGATGCATTGGCAATGAGTAAGCCGACTTTTTCTCCTTTATAGAGAATCTGCTCACGAGGTGTAGCATACTCTGCACCCACGCTTAGTGCTTCTTGTTTTACAATCGCACTTGCCACATAACCCAAATCGTGCAATACAAAATAATACATTTGCGCCTTTTGTGCCATAATCTTATACCCCACCTCATCAGCACCCACGCGTTTTAGCACATCTAATGCTCTTGAAGTAGCTATGCGTGTAACTTGCATTATCGCACTCCTCGTTGTTTTTTGTGAATCTTTAAAAGCAAGGGTAAAAAAATATAGCTCTCTTTGGTGTATGAATCTGCTAATACAATAGCCTCGTCAAAAGCCTCTAACTCGGTGCGATCCAAACAAATTGCACTTGCATGCACTGCAAAAAGCAAGGCTTGAATATGATCTTTTATCTCTTGGATACTACTATTTTGTCTATCACATTCTCGCAAAAACTCATAAATAGCAGAAAGTGTGAGCTTTTTTATATCAAGCTCAAAAATAGGAAGTGTCTTTTTACTCTTGTGCATATGGATATGCAAACGCGAAAGAATCGTGGGCAATAACGCATTTTTGCTTGGTGCAATAAGCACAAAATGCATATTTTGTGGTGGCTCTTCAAGAATCTTGAGTAATGCATTTTGCGCTTCGATACTATAAGAAGGCGCTATAAGAATAAGAAATCGCTCCCTATCACTTGCAAGATAGCTTTGTGTAATCACTTCTCGCGCGTCATCTATGCGAAATTCAAGTTCCTTGCCTTTGCTATCTGTGGGATTAAAAATGACATAATCTCCTCTTTGTAGTGTCGCGGTGATATTATGCACAATCTCTTGAGGCTGTGCGCTAATATGCAACTCTCCAACAAAAAGTCCCATGCCTAAACCCTATGAAAGCTCTAGAGAAATCTGCCCAAAGACAACGCCACACAGCGCCCTTTCAAACAAACGATAAAGCTGCAAAAGCTTATAATCAAGCAAATCATCAAGTGAGCTTAGCCTAATAGTTTTAGTAGGCATATCTTGCCCATCAATAAGCCACATAAATGGCTCATGCATTGCAGGAAAAAGCGCAAAATCCCCACGAATAGTCTTTTTACCAATATACCAAAGCATATAATTCTTGGCAAAAGAATGCTCAAGCATTTTATTGATCGCACCAAAATGCCTATCAGGTGTGTTATTATAATTGAGATTCATATCAATCATAAAACCTAAAGATTCAACCTCAAAAATAGGAAAAAATGGGCGTGTTTTGCTGGGAAGATTGATGTTTTGTGTGATATATTTGCTAAACCATTGGCGTTGCGTATCAGTAAGCACCACCAAACTTCCGCCATGTAAAATATGCAAAAACACACGACGCAAAAGTGGGACAAGCCCTAATCTCTGCTCATGTAGCCAACCACTCATAATGCCTTTATTATCTTCTTGTATAATGGCTTCTTTGAGCCATACATCTAAACGCTCCATTACCACCTAATCCTATTTATCAAGCGCATACACATCATGCAGTGTGCGGACGGCTAATTCGGCATATTTGATATTTACAATCATGGAGATTTTTATCTCACTTGTGGCAATCATCATAATATTAATATTTTCTTTTGCCATAGCCTTAAAAGCGGTGCTTGCCACACCACTATGAGATTTCATACCAACACCCACGATAGAAACTTTTGCAATATCGCAGTCATACTCAATGCTTTGCACATCATTTTTGAAGCATTCAAGCACTTTTTTAGCAAGTTCTACTTCTGTTTGTGGGATAGTAAAATCAATATCTGTTTTGCCATCTCTACCAATGGTTTGCACAATCATATCCACATTGATATTTGCCTCTGCTAATGTGCTAAAAATCTCTGCTGCAATACCGGGTCTATCAAGTACATCAGCTATGCTTACTCTAGCTTGATTCTTATCCAATGCCACACCACTTACGATGGGTTTTTCCATAATATCCTCCTCATCTGTTATCAATGTCCCTTCACTAGCCGAAAACGAACTACGTGACACAAGCTTTACTTTAAGTTTTTTTGCTAACTCCACAGAACGATTAAGTAGCACTTTTGCACCCATAGATGCTAACTCTAGCATTTCATCATAGCTAATCTTATCAATCTTTTTAGCTTTAGATTCTATGCGCGGATCGGTAGTGTAGATTCCATCAACATCGGTATAAATCTCACACAAATCCGCATGCAAAGCACCAGCTAATGCAACCGCAGAGAGATCGCTACCACCACGCCCAAGCGTTGTAACCCCACCTTCTTCACTTATACCTTGAAACCCTGCAACTACCGCGACATAGCCTTCTTGCAAAAGTTTTTGTATGTGATTGGTATCAATATATTTAATACGTGCTTTGGTGTGCATATTTTCTGTAACAATTCCTGCACCACGCCCGCTTAAAGAAATTGCTTTTACCCCCTTAGATTCTAAAGCTATCGCTAAAAGTGCACTACTTACTCGTTCTCCAGAACTAAGAAGCATATCCACTTCACGCGTATTTGGCAGAGGGGAAAAAAAATGTGCGTATTCTAAAAGCATATCTGTCTGCCCACTCATAGCAGAAACAACTACGACCAAACCGCATTCATGATGATCTAGGGTTTGAATCACGCGTTGTGCGACATTCTCTATCCTTTCACACCCACCCATACTTGTGCCACCATATTTTTGCACAATTAACATTGTCTATCCTTAACACAGAATTTAGATTCATTAGTATTTTTACCACTAGCAGTCAAAAAAAAGAAAACGTAATCATAAAATGAAAATGCTTAAAGTTTTAGTAAGTATTCCCTTGCACCAAAAATACAAACGCGTTACAATGCCAAATACACAATAAAACAAAAGGCAAGAGAATGGATACAAAAAACAGGCACAGGCGATGTGGATTTTGTGGCAAAATGCCATTAAATGGGATCAATATTTTATTCATCGTACTAATTTGTGTCATTTTGTATGTGTTTAATCACTTTGAAATGAAGCAATACCGCGCACAAAAAACACAAGAAAAAGCACAACAACAAGCCAAAGCACAATTTGAAAAACTCAGCGATGAATGTTTTTTGCATAACAATCACCAATCTTGCGAGATTCTAAAAACTCTCCAATAGCACAAAATATAAGCATACAAACTTTTGGAATCTTTTTTGCTTTTTCTCTCACAATGTGCATATACCCAAAGGACAGAGGAACATCTTAAGGAGATAGTATGAAAAAATATCTTACGATTATATTTGGCTTTAGCGTAAGTTGCCTAAGTTTTGTATGGGCACAAAAAATTTCTGATCTCGCTCAAATCGTGGGTATTCGAGAAAACTCACTTGTGGGCTATGGACTTGTGATAGGACTAAATGGCACAGGGGATAAAAACGGCTCAAAATTTACCATGCAAAGTGTGGCAAATATGCTAGAGAGTATGAATGTCAAGGTTTCGGCAAATGACATCAAGTCAAAAAATGTCGCAGCGGTAATGGTAACAGCAAATATGCCAGCTTTTGCAAGAGCGGGAGATAAAATTGATATACAAGTTTCTTCTATTGGTGATGCGAAATCTATCAATGGTGGAACTTTGGTGCTTACACCACTAAGTGCGGTTGATGGCAATATTTATGCTCTTGCTCAAGGTGCTATCACACTTGGTGAAAGCAATAACGCACTCTCTGGCACACTCATAAATGGAGCAACGATTGAGCGTGAAGTAAGCTACAATATCTCTGCACAAGATTCTGCCACGCTTAGCCTCAAAAAATCCGATCTCCAAAATGCCGTAAAAATCCAACAAACACTCAATGAAACCTTTAATGCCAACGTTGCTCTTGCGCTAGATTCACGCACTATCAAACTCCAAAAACCACAACCTATGAATATGGTAGAGTTTCTCGCACTCGTAGAAGAAGTTGAGATTGATTATATACAAAAACAAAAAGTGATTATTGATGAAAAAAGTGGCACGATTGTAGCGGGATTAGGCATTACTATAGAGCCTATTGTGGTAACGCATGGGGATTTGACGCTCAAAATTTCTGATGAGATTCAAAGTGATCCAGAAGCACTCAATATCGGTGATGATGTGAGTATCTCCAAAGCACAAAGTGTCCTTGCTACCAATGGTAAAAAGCCTACAATCGCTAATGTGGTGCGTGCATTGCAAAAAATTGGTGCGAGTCCTAAAAATATCATCTCTATTCTTGAGACAATGAAAAAAAGTGGTGCAATTACTGCAGACATTGTGGTTATGTAACTAGATTAAGGAGTAGCAATGAATATATCAACGCAAAATGGTCTTAATGCTTATGAGAATCTAAAAGGTAATGCGCTCTTAGAGAATCTCAAAAATCGTGTGAAATCATCTTCAATCCAAAAACTCCAACACGAAGAAGATAAAAAACTTAGAGAACAAACAGATAATTTTGAAGCCTTGTTTTTGCAAATTATACTAAAAGACGCTATCAAAAACGAAAATCCACTCTACCCAAAACAACCTGGGAACGATATTTACCACTCTATGTATATTGAAAATCTCGCACAAAATCTTAGCGGAAGTTTTGGATATAGTGAGCTTTTATTTAATTATCTCAAAGATTTATAAAGATAATGCCAAAAGATTTACAAGAAACATCACTCAAAGAGAGTTTGTTAAGCCATAACCTCATAGAAAGTCTTGATACCAACGATAAACAAAAGGTGCTAGATTCACTCCTAGAGCTTATCAAAGGCACTTACCAACTAGAAGAGGAGTTTAAAAGCCTCAAAAACCTCTATAATAATGTCTTAGAGCTCCTCCCTCAAGCTATTTGGGTGCTTGAAAAAGATGGTAAGTTATTTTATCAAAACAATCAAGCCTACGCAATGCCAGAGATTCTTGCACTTATTCAAACAAGCCTTAGTCTCTCTTGTATTAAAATAGGAGAAATCTATGAAAGTGAGCTAGAATACAATAACAACGCCTATATGTTTAAAATTAGCCTTTTGAGTGATAAAACCATCATCACGGCATTTAATATCACAAACCAAAAACGCCAAGAACGCCTCGCGTCTATGGGGCAAGTTTCGGCACATTTAGCCCACGAGATTCGCAATCCCGTGGGATCTATTTCTATTCTTACCTCTACACTACTTAAGCGCGGTGATTCAACAATCCAACCTATCGCTACTGAAATTAAAAAATCTATTTGGCGTATTGAGCGACTTATCAACGCAACCCTCCTTTTTTCAAAGGGTATAAGTGTGAATAAAAAATTCCATACACTCCATGCCATAGAACAAGAATTAAAAGAATGTATTGCGCATTACACATATGCCAAAGATATTGAATTTATCTTTAGACTTGCTTCACAATCTGAAGTGTTAATAGACTTTGATTTATTTAGTATTGTGTTGCAAAATTTTGTCTTTAACGCAATTGACGCAATTGAAGAAAGCGATGAAGAACAAGGAATTGTGGAAATATGGTTTAGTCAAGATTCTCAAAAAAGTGTCTTTTATATTCGCGATAATGGTAAAACTATCGAGGATAAAAATGTGCTTTTTGAGCCTTTTAAAAGCACTAAACTAAAGGGTAATGGTTTAGGTTTGGCACTTAGCCAACAAATTGTCATAGCACACAATGGAAAGATCAACTTACAAGATAATGGAGAAAAAGTTTTTGAAATTGAAATTGCGCGTTAAATTTCACACACAATCCACAATTTATATCTACAATTCCCCCTACACTTTTAGGTGTATATCATTACATAAGGAGTAGTTTATGAAAAAAATACTAGCACTAAGTTTAGCAGGAAGTTTTCTTGTGAGCGGTTTGCTTTTTGGAGAAGATTTTACAAAAAAAAGCAATAAAGATCTCATAAGTCTCGCTGGAAAAATAAAGCCCAAAGATGTTCCACAATATAGATTAGAGATTGCTAAACGCATTGAGGATATGAGTGTCAAAGAAGCACGTGAATTTGAACAAAACATACGCGAACAAGCCCAAAAAGTCTATGATGGCATGAAAGTCAAAGAATTTCGTGATTACAAACATGAAGTGCATAAGGCAGTAAAAGAGTTTTGTCACGAAAACAAAGAGGAATGCAAGCTTATTCATCCGCCAAAACCACACGAATTACACGATGATCGTGATGATAAGCCAAAACCACCTAGAAAATAACGCCATATCGCGCTATGTCTTCAACATATAACACCAAAAAAAATGCCAATGGTGCTAAGGTTTTGCTCTTAGAAGATGATGGCGTATTGGCTGAAATCTTGTGTGAATTTTTGGAAAGTGAGGGGTTTAGTGTAGAATGGTGTCAAGATGCCTCAAGTGTGCTAAACCTCGCATACGAAAAGAATTTTGATATTTGGTTGCTTGATGTGAAGGTGCCCCTAGGAGATGATTTGAGTGCTTTCAAAGAACTTCCGGGTTTTGAAGTGCTAAAAACCTTACGCCAAGCAAATAAAAATACACCTTGTATTTTTCTCACTTCCCTTAATAGTGTGCAGGATTTGCAAATAGGATATAATGCAGGTTGTGATGATTTTTTACGCAAACCCTTTGAACTTGTAGAGCTAAGGCTTCGTATCCATACGTTGCTAAAACGATCTTTTGCGCATCGTAATACGCAAATGGAGGATTTTGGTAATGGTGTGAATTTTGATATCATCACCAAAACACTCTATAAAGATGGCAAGATTCTCTCTTTAACTAACAAAGAAACCGCCTTACTTAATCTCCTTTTACAATACCCAAATACCTATATCTCGCAAGATCGGATTTTTGAAGAGCTTTGGGATATGGGACAAGAACCAAGTGAGCTTTCATTACGCGCATATATCAAAAACCTACGCAAACTTATCGGCAAAGATAAAATCTTAAATCAACACAACAAGGGATATTGCTATGTCCGCTAACTCCACAAAACGCACTATCGCTAAGATTCTATCTTTGTATTTAGGCACAACGCTTGTGCTTTTGTGTGGGCTTTTTTATTTTTTTTACAAAAAAGAATCGCGCAATATTTATTATGAACAAGTCATTGCCTTACGGGAAATATCCCTAGAAATCCTTGAGATTCTCAAAAAATATCCTCCCGATGCTCTCAATGTAGCCATTACAGAAATTAGAGAATCCAAACAAGATATTGCCTTTGGAATCTTTGATAAAAAGGGATATGTCATATTTTCTAATCTCGTGCGTGATCCCACACAAGAAGAGTTTTTAGAGGGATTTTATAAGGTGGGTAATAAGGTCATCATAGATCCAGAAGCCTTTGTGCATCGTCACCAAAAAACCCCACATGTTCGATTGAGGATTTTTTTGCAAGATGATAGCGTGGATTCACTGATTATCAAAAATAATATCAAGCTTGGCGTGTATTTTGTAGCAATCCTTGTGGCTATGGGTATTGTGGCGTATATTTTGGTGCGATTATTTCTAAAACCCATTAATGACCACATACAACGGCTTGATACTTTTATCAAAGACACAACGCACGAGATTAACACACCAATTAGCATTATTCTCATGAGTATAGAAATGCTACATAATAAGCATTATAATCCCGATGATGCCAAAAAAATCACGCGTATAAAACTTGCCTCATTGCAATTAGAGCATATTTACCGCACCCTTGTGGCATATAATTTTCCACATAGTCTGCCACAACACACACAAAGACTACGCTTAGACCTTCTTTTGCAAGAACGAATAGAATTTTTTACGCCATTTTTTACACAAAAAAATCTCAAACTCAAAAGCGATATCACACCAGTATCTTTTCAAGCAAATCGCGAAAAAATCATCACACTTTTTGATAACCTTATAAGTAATGCTATTAAATACAACAAACATAATGGAGAGATTCACATCGCACTCCATAATCATCGCTTTGTGATTAAAGATAGTGGCAGTGGGATAGATTCCAAACATCAAGCAATGATTTTTGATCGCTTTGCACGATTTGATACGAGCGTTGGAGGATTTGGTATAGGATTAAGTCTTGTGCATGAAATATGCAAAGAATATGCTATCCAGATTCATGTGGAGAGTATCACAGAGGGTGGCACACACATAGGAAGTGCATTTGTGCTGACTTGGCACACAAAGAACACATATGAATCCTAACTCCCAAACCCCCTCAAATTTTATGCTAAAATCAAGTGCTGATGGGAGTTTTAGCGCATATAATGAAGCATTTGATGAATGCTATCATAGTCTTAAAGATGGTGCCCTGCAAGAAAGTCTATATAAACATGTCATACCAGCTTTTAGTGTGTGTAAGAGTCTACAAGAAATAACAATCTTAGATATTTGCTTTGGGCTTGGCTACAATACCTTTACAAACCTCTATTATCGTCAGATACACGCTCTACCTACACGCTTAGTGATATACTCTCCAGAGATTG
Organism: Helicobacter equorum; assembly: GCF_900198655.1. Taxonomy (GTDB): domain Bacteria; phylum Campylobacterota; class Campylobacteria; order Campylobacterales; family Helicobacteraceae; genus Helicobacter_F; species Helicobacter_F equorum. The sequence continues at coordinate 18,747 of NZ_FZPO01000017.1, forward strand.
ATCATTCACTCATACAAAATCTCAAAAACTTCCCTTATCCAAAGGAATTTAATGTGCTACCTATCCAAGAAATCCTTACAGCACTGACAAATACAGGCACATACCAAGACACAAACACACATATAGAAGTGCATATTATCGACGCGTGTAAATACATACATACTATAGCAACACATAGTATCGATGTGGTTTATCAAGATGCCTTTAGCCCTAGCAAAAACCCTACACTTTGGAGCAAAGATTTTTTTGCGCAATTATATAGAATCTTGCGCCCAAATGGTATACTCACCACCTATTCCCAAAGCTCTAGCATACGAAAAAATGCCCTTGCATGTGGATTTTTGGTCTATGATTGCACACACAAAGAGAAACTAGTGCGTAGCGGAAGCGTGATGAGCAAGAGTGCATTAAACTTGCCTCACTATCACCTAAAGCCCTATAACAAAGTCTAGCATTCAAAGTAATAAGCACAAACACATATTTTATTTGCTACAATACCAAGGATGACATATCGTGATGTATGCAAGGAGGTAGCATGAATGTATTTTTGAAACGAAATGGGCTTGTTGTGCGCCAAGAACTTGATACAACCAAACATATTTCCGAACAGATTCTATGGATTGACTTATTCAAGCCTACAAGCGTTGAAGTGGATTATATTGCCAACACGTATCATCTTGACATTCCAACCAAAGAAGAACGCGAGGAGATCGAGCAATCTGCACGATATTGGGAAGACAGCGAATCTATTACGATTAATACCTACTTTTTGGTGCGCACCCAACAAAATCTCGTCAATGAAACCATTACCTTTATTTTGCACAAAAATATTCTTTTTACGATTCGATATAGCGAACTTAAAGTCTTTGAGGAGATTCAACAAATTGTGTTTGCTAGTCCCAAAATTTTTGAAGATGGGTTTGATTTGGTGAGCAAGATGTTTGAAGCGCGTGTGGAAAAAGACGCGGACTTATTAGAATCTGTAGCCAAAGAAACAAGAATCTTGCGTAAAAATGTCTTTAATGAAGAACTTATAGATTATAAGCAGATGCTAGAAGCCCTCTCTAATCTCCAAGAACTCAATATGAGTGTGCGAGATTCACTCTTTGATAAACGCCGCGCAATTACTGCAATGCTTAGGAGCAACAAACCAGATTCAGAAATCAAGCAAAACCTAACCATTGTGCTAAAAGACCTCAATTCACTTGTGGAATTTAATACCGTCAATATGCACGCGCTTGATAATATCCAAACCATTCTTACTAACCAAATTAATATTGAGCAAAACAAAACTATCAAACTCTTTACCGTGGTAACCGTGGCTATGATGCCTCCCACACTCATTGGCACAATTTATGGTATGAACTTCGATTATATGCCAGAGATACACTTAGAATATGCATATCCTGTGGTGCTTGTCATTATGATTCTCTCAACAATCTTTCCTATCGTATATTTTAAGAAAAAAGGGTGGTTATAAATGGAGGTTTTTGCTTGGATTTTTGATCCTAGCGCGTGGATGGCATTGCTTACGTTAAGTATTATGGAGATTGTTTTAGGCATTGATAATATCATTTTTATTGCGGTGCTTGTTTCAAAACTTCCAAAACATTTGCGACAAAAAGCGCGTATCTTGGGCTTGGCTCTTGCGATGATTACGCGCATAGCATTACTTAGCCTTATTTTTGTCCTCTCTAAACTCACTACGCCACTTTTTAACATCGGAGAGTTTGCTATCTCGGGGCGTGATTTGGTGCTATTTTTGGGTGGGCTTTTCCTCATCTACAAAGCCACTATCGAGATTCATCAAATGGCACAAGGCGATAAACAAACTCAGAATATCACATACACAAACGCCTTTAGTTTAGTGCTTATACAAATCGCCTTGCTTGATATTGTATTTTCCCTAGATTCTGTGATTACGGCAGTGGGTATGGCAGAAAACCTTGCGGTAATGGTGCTTGCGATTATTATAGCTGTGGGCGTGATGATGCTAGCCTCCAAAAGTATTTCGGAGTTTGTAGAACAAAATCCCACTATAAAAATTCTTGCTCTAGCATTTTTAATTCTCATTGGTGTGGCACTTGTGGCTGATGGATTGCATTTTCATATACCAAAGGGGTATTTGTATTTTGCTATTGCCTTTTCTCTTGGTGTAGAATGTATAAACCTTTGGCTTAGCAAAAAACATAATAAAAAGTCCTTGCGCACGAATGATACAACCTCTATACATACCACAATGCGAGATTCACACAAATGAGGCTTTGGTTTTTTTATTTTGGTTTGGCAGCGTGTGTGTTAGGATATATATTTATCGGACTCGGTGTCGTGCTTTTCCCTATAAGTATTTTTTGCCTTATGTATGCAGGTATATATAATACAGGCTTTTGGATTATGCTAGTAGGCAACATTCTTGGCTTTAGTATGAGCTTGTTTCTTGTTGTCAAAAAAATTGCAACAATGCTTGTGTGAATCCTATCGCAACAAACGCCCAAAAGGTAGTGCTTGTAGTATAAGTTTTTGATTAATGATATCAAAGTGGGTGCGTAAATATCGCTCTTGCTTTGTCATAGGATAGGCTATATTCCATTCTTGCATTTGTGTCAAAGTCTTAGAATCTAGGGGAATGTTATACATTTTTACCATATATAAATAACTACGCGCTATGTAGCCTTTAGAGTACATCGCCGGATAAAATCTTTGTGCTTTTGTATCCACATACACTTGACATGATCCATATTGCGTAAAACGCAAGGATTTTGGTGCGTTGGCATATGTGTAATTGCCCCTATCACGATTAATTTTTGCCAATGTTGGGACAATATTTTGCACATCAGATTCCATTTTTTGAAAAAATGGATCTTTGCGACAATTCTTACGACCACCATATGTCCAACACGCAAGGTGTTTGCCAAAGGTATGAGCAGGCATAATATGCTCCCATTCTATTGCCTTGGCGTCTTTGATGTCAGAGGGTTTTGGTTGTAAGTGTGGTTTTCCATTCTTTAACCGCACACTAAAAGGGGTATGACAATAAAAATCTTTTTGAAATGAAGAATCTAAGAAAAAATAGAGGTATTTTAATTCTCTTTTGGCGTCAGAAAATGTAGGTTTAGCGACTAAAGGCGATGCCCAAAGGGCAATCACCGCTAGGGTATGGGCTATGCAATGCCACATACTTATTTTACAGGGTGTAACTCATTTGCATAAAATGACACAGAGCTTATGCCCTCTTTAGTTGCCCACTCATATGCTTTGGATACAAATTCCCAATTAATGTGATTCCAAAATTTTTCTAAATATGCAGGGCGTGCATTTCTATGATCAATGTAGTAAGCGTGTTCCCACACATCAACTACAAGTAGAGGGATTTTAGATTCTGTGATTGGAGTTTGAGCGTTGCTTGTTTGCACGATCTCAAGTTTTTTGTTTGCTGTGTTATACACAAGCCAATTCCAACCAGAACCAAAAAGCGTCGTGCTAGAAGCGATAAATTTTTCTTTGAATCCATCAAGTGATCCAAACTCTGCATCAATAGCTGCTTTTAATTCAGCGCTTGCATTGCTACCTTTTGGTGCTATACAATCCCAATAAAAATCGTGATTATATACTTGTGCTGCGTTGTTAAATACACCACCATTTGAACCTAAAATAATATCTACCAAACCTTTAGAGGCAAACTCTGTGTTAGCGATAAGATTATTAAGGTTATTTACATAAGTTTGATGATGTTTGCCATAATGATAGCTAAACGCCTCTGGACTCAAAAAATCTCCGAAATCTTTGTCGCTGTAAGGTAATGTGCGTAAAGTAAACATATTTTTCTCCTTGCTTATAATTGCTGCTTAAAAAGCTCGGGCATTCTAACATTATAAAGGTTACATTTCCTTTAATGTAAGTGCTACAATCTATGCTAAAATTTCGTATGCAATTTTATAGGGAGTTTATCAAATGGTGGTGTTTATTACAGGGGCTTCAGTAGGGTTTGGGGAAGCAAGTGCGAAAACATTTGTCCAAAATGGGCATAAAGTCATCTTACTAGCACGCAGAATAAAAAAACTCAAAGCTTTGCAAGAGACATTAGGTGGTCAGAAAAGTGCGCAAATTATCGCGTGTGATGTGCGTGATATTGCACACATAGAATCTGCCTTACGCAATCTCCCAAAGGATTTTCAAGATATTGATGTGCTTGTCAATAATGCCGGACTTGCGCTAGGACTACAAAGTGCAGATAAAGCAAATATCGCGGATTGGGAAGAGATGATTGCAACAAATGTCCTTGCTCTTGTGCGATTAACGCGTTTAGTATTGCCCCAAATGGTAGCGCGCAAAAAAGGGCATATCATCAACATAGGCTCTATTGCGGGGCAATACCCATATCCCGGAGGCAATGTCTATGGTGCTACCAAAGCCTTTGTGCGACAATTTTCTCTTAATTTACGCGCGGATTTGTATGACAAACATATCCGTGTGAGTAATATCGAGCCGGGCTTATCGGGTGGGAGTGAATTTTCGCTCGTGCGTTTTAAGGGCGATGAGAATCTTGCAAATGCTGTGTATGCAGGCACTAAGCCACTTTTGCCAGAAGATATTGCTGAAGCGATATTTTGGGTAGCGACATTACCTAGTCACGTCAATGTCAATACAATTGAGATTATGCCTACCACTCAAGCTCCAGCAGCACTCAACGTTTATAAGGAGTAAGTTATGCAATCACTCAAATCTTTGGGTGCACACACCACATATCCCACTCATTATGACCCATCGCTTTTGGAAACTTTTGAAAATAAACACCCTGATGTAGAGTATTTCGTGAAATTTAACTGCCCAGAATTTACCTCGTTGTGTCCTATCACAGGACAACCGGATTTTGCAACGATTTATATAGGCTATATCCCCCAATCCAAAATGGTAGAATCCAAATCTCTTAAGTTGTATTTATTTTCGTTTCGTAATCATGGAGGGTTTCACGAGGATTGCATTAATGTAATAGCCAAGGATCTCATCGCTCTTATGGATCCAAGGTATCTCGAAGTGTGGGGTAAATTTACGCCACGCGGTGGCATCAGTATCGATCCCTATGTCAACTATGGCAAAATTGGGACCAAATATGAGCAAATGGCACAACACCGCTTACTAAACCACGATCTCTATCCTGAAAAGATAGATAATTGCTAACATTAATGTGGCATTTCATAAATCATCATTTGGAATCTTTGTGCGATACCCATAGCTCTTGCTAAAATATCTTGCGCAATCGCAGGTTCATAGACTTTGTGCAGTGAATCTTCAAATAGCTTCAACCAATCATTAAAAAATTCTCGTGGAAATGGTGGCAACTCAAGGTGCTTTTTGAGTGGTTGCCCATCAAACACCATCTCGCCTAACAACATTTGTCGCCAAAATCTTCCGATATGTTCTTTGTGTGCTTCCCAACGCTCATCAGATTCTGTAATTTTGGCATTAAAAATAGGTCCTAAATTTTCGTGATAACGCACTTTGGCATAAAAAATATCCATAAGCTTTGCGATGGATTCGTGTGTGATTTGCGTGTGTAACATACAAACTCCTTGTATTTTTGATGAAACTATAAAGAGCAAGTATTAACAAACTAATTAAAAAGTTTCAAAAAAAATTACCAAAATTTAAAATTTGTTTCTCTATGTTGTGTAAAATCGACCTCGCAAACTTAAAAATATGGGGATAAATTAAGTTTGTGTATGATTAGTGTTTCCCCGAGATTCCCTCCAATCTCATAACGCTAATGTTTGTAACATTAAGCACCGCTCAATTCCAATGACCCCTCCTCCGTTGGGCGGTGCGCCCTTTCTCAATATTCCCTATACTCATTATCATTCTATCTTTGGAATCTATAGGCTAGATTGTCAATCGTGGATTGCGCTTTTTGGCGATAGAATCTATAGTCAGAGAATCTGTGCCAAGAAAATCTGTGGGGATAAGTCTAGCGTTGTTTGTAGGGGTTTGGTGGTGGCGATGAGTGCAAATCTCATTTGTTAAAATTCTACTTTGTGATAGCGTGGCTTTTGCCTAGCCAAAGGCTAGTTTGGCACTATGGAGTTTTTGCGTGCGGTTTTTTGGAGAGAGAAAAGCACTAAAAACATAGAAATTGTGTAAGCTAGTGTTATAAAATTTAAAAAAGGATCTGTTATTTCTAGCGTATCTGTAAAAAGCTTACCTATTAGAGGGTTTAGGATTGCAATCTTGTATCCTATAGCAATAAATACCGTCATATAAGCAATAATAACAATCAAACATCGCACAATCGCAGAATCCAGAAAGACTAATGAAAAATACATGAAAAAAAAGAGAAAGAAACCTGTAATATTAAAAAAGCTCGGCAAAAGGCTTGATGGCGTTAACTTAAATAATGTCGCAACCAATACATAAAAAATTATAATTACTACAAGTGGCACTATAAGCATTAGGATAAAATATCTCACATTCTTTAATAGAGCTTTTATAGAAAGCAATATCCACGGCAATATATCTTTAAAAATTTTCCATACTGAAACAATCAGATATAGCACAAGCAATAAGAGTATCACGATTTTTACATCAATAGCTACATGCTCTGGAATAAACTTTGCAAATATATCTACAAAATCTATCTTTTGTAAGATATCAGAGGATGGTGCTTTGTTTTCCAAAAAATTAAAACCGCACAACAGCAAACATCCAACATACAAAGCCACCAAAAGCACAAGATTATTAAAACATCTCAAAAAATCCGTGTGATGATCACAGAGATTGCGATAGAATCTTAAAAGCAAAAAGTCTATAAACTCTTTAAAGGGTTTCATATTTTTTCTTATGCCTTCATTATCGTATGCTTTGGTGCCTCGTTTACGCACACTTTCTCTTAGCTCGATTTCTTTGCAATAGAGTTCGAATCTATGGAATTCTGAAGCGTCTAGTAAATTATTATCTTTTATCAAAGTACTTTTAAAGATTCTAAACGAATCCCTAAAGTCGTTTGCAAAATTATCTAAGGGCTTTTTATCATGCTTGTTATATTCTATATGCTCTTGCTTGATTTTCTCTTTTAGGCTTTCAAAGCCAAAATCAAGATTTGTATTTACTGCATTAAGGCTTCCCTTAAACCGAACTTGTGAAAAATTAGGGGGTTGTTGAAATGTTGCTCCGTAAAAACTCACATCATCATTGAATTTGCTTCCCTCAAAGCTAACATAATTAAAGGTAGTCTCTTCGAAATTAGCAAACTTATTAAAGACACTCGAGTCAAAGTAACACTTTGACTCAAACACACAATTAAATATTACTACAATATCAAAGTAAAAATTAAATATCAAAACATCTTTTTTAAAGGTGCAGTTTAGAAAGGATATGGGTTGTTTTATTGGCAAAGATAATCCTCTTGTGTCTCTTATTTCGCAATTAAAAATACAATTTTTAAAACATAAAGGCTGTGCATATCCAAATTGATAAATCCCCAAAGAATCAATGGTAATGTTTTTAATCTCAAAATAATTTCTTAATTGATTCCAAGTAACATTTGTTGGTTGTGTATTAAAGAATTCGCACAATGTTTGTATATTGTTGCTAATCTGTTCTAGGTCAAATGCTTGGCTAGATTCTTTCATTTTATTTTCCCTCTATGATTTTTATTTCATCATCGGTTAGGTGGTAGAGTTTATAGACTAGAGAATCTATGTGAGATTCTAGCTCTTTGGTGTCTGTGGTAGGGTCTTTGGCTTTGGATTCTAAGATTTGCTCTACTAGGCTTATTATCTCATCGCTTAAGGCTTTGTTTGTAGAATCTATTTTGGGAATAGGAAGTTTTTCTAAAAATTGTTTTTTATATCTAAAGCCATTTTCTCCAAGTCCTCCACCTGCATAAAAAGTCTTAAAAACAAAAGTTGCACATTTAGAGTTTAATATTGCTAAAAGATAATATAAATTTTCACCTGTCAAGATAAAGCTTGTCGCTTCTGCATAGAATCTATTCTGATTATATTTATCGCTATCTAAATAAAATTGTGCGTCACGGACAATCTCGCTATACACAATCTTTTCTTTTTCAAATTCCTCGTGATAAGCGATGTTGTCTTGCGTTTCAAACCATTTATTGCTTGTTTTCTTTCTGCACCCTTTTTCTCCGCTTTGGTCGATTCTTGGGCGGAAAGATTCTAAATATGTTTTTAATGCGGGATAATCATCTATATCTAGCTTTAGACTTGGAAAAGTGCATATAAGCCACAATCCCGCCCATTCATAGCCATAGCGTTTGATGTCTCTACCGCGTAGCATTTTTTTGATGAGTTTGCTTGTGCATTCTCTCTCGCTTTTATCCTTGCAGTTGTTTAGAATCTCCTCTCTTTTTGCACTATCTATGATAAAGGCTTCATTGTAGCCTGTTTTGATTCCATAGTTTATAGAGATGTCCCATTCTTTTAGTGGTGTGCCAAGGCTTTCTATCTTTGCCTTTAGGGCTTGATTTGCTTGGTCTTGGAATATAAAAGAATCTTTACTTAAACTACTTTGGTGTATGGGCTGTGTGTGTAGCTCATCTGTATCTAGGCTAGGCTGTGTAGGTGCTAGGTAGTCAAAGCTAGATTCTGGGCTTGGCGGTGTCTTTGCAAAAGTGATGATACTTGTATCCACGGTGGCAGAATCAAAGATTTTTAAGCCATTTAGGTCAATGTAGTGTAGAATCTGTGTGTTTGCTAGGATAAATGCTCTCAAAGGTTCGCCATAGCCTGCACGCGTGTATTTGTTGCTCGTGATAAAAGATAGGAGTGCCTTTGGCTTTAGAATCTTATATCCTTGCTCAAAAAAGTAGGTGTAAATATCGCTCGTGCCTTTGTAGATACTAAAGGCTTTTTGGAGATGTGGCTTTAGGTGCTTTATCTCTTCTTGTCTTATATAAGGTGGGTTGCCGATGACTACATCAAAACCCAAAAAATCGCCATTATTATCTAGCACTTCTGGGAATGCAAACCGCCATTCAAAGGTGTTTGTATCGTGCGTGAGATTTTCATATTCTTGCATAGAATCTATAAGGGTTATAAGCTCTTTTTCTACAAAACCTTTTGGTTCTTTGGGTATTTCTAGAATCTTATGGAAATTAAAGGCGATTATATATTCATTTAGAGTTGTTTTCAAGGCAGAATCTAAGCTTTTACCTTGTAAAGTAGCATTATCAATACCATTGTAGCCATAGCATTGCAGGTAACTAGATAAGGTATTTTTGAAATCTTGGTAAGCCTTACTTGTTTTGTGAAATATAGAGACAATAAACTTTTGTGTATCTTGGATTTGTCGCTTATGGAGTGATTTTAGTTCAGCATTTGTCTCATTTTTGTAAGCATTTACGGCATCTTTATAAGATTGTATGGTGTTTGGGAGCTTATTTTGTATATCATTGATTGTGGATAAAATCTCGTTTGCAAATTCTAGGGTGGCATTACTATTTAGTCTATTTTTTAAATCTTTTTCTAGGCTTTCTTTTGTCATATCTAGGGCTATATTACTTACAAGGCTATTACCACATTTTATGTTGATGTCTATGTTTGGGAGGGTTTGGAGGGTGTTTGTGTTTTTGCCATTTTCGAAAATATAGTAGCTGTATTTAAGTAGCTCTATCCAAAGTCTTAGCTTTGTGATCTCACAAGAATTGTGGTTTATATCCACGCCAAAAAGGCAGGATTCTATAAGTGTGCGTTTGTTGTGGAATAGTGCCTTTTGGATCCTATGAGATTCTATATTTTCGTGGCTTGGGGTTTGGTAAATGTGTGGGTTGCCTGTAAAATCTTGTAGCACAATCTCATCGTTTTCTAGGCGTAGTTGTATGTCTTTTAGGCGTTGAAAGTTTTCATCACAAAGGATTTGTAGGTGGAATTTTAGCTCTATCATAGCATTTAGCATAGAAACGAGGAAATGTCCGCTTCCCACCGCTGGATCGCACACTCTTATAGAGTTAAAAATCTCATTTGCTTCTTTGTAGCCATCTTTAGAATCTGTGAGCTTATCTAGCCTTAGCTTTAGAGATTCTAGGTCTTTACAATCCCATTTTTTGGCGGTGTTAAACTTATCTATAACGACTTTTTGTAACGACTCTTTGCACATATAGTTTGTAATAAAGCTAGGCGTGTAAAAACTGCCCTCTTTGTAGCCATTTAGCTTTTCAAAAACTAGCCCTAATATAGCAGCGTTGATAAGTTTGTCGTGATTTATTTTGACATTGTCTTGTATGTCTTTTGGGGTGGTGGTGAAGTCATAGGCGTTTAGGAAGTCAAAGAGGTATTCTAAAAGCGGTAGGGGCTTTTTGGTGTCTTTGAGGATTGATTTTTTATAAAGTGCTAATGGCTTTGAATCTAAAAGCTTGATTTCTTTGCCTTGCTTTTCTAGCTCGGTTTTGTCAAAAAGACTTGAGTTAAGGTAGGGGATAGAATCTAGCTCTTTTGGTATGCTTTTGCGGATATTTTCTCTAAGTGCGAGAATCTCAAAAAAGAGTGTGTTTAGCTTGGCAAAGTTTTCTATCACGCTTGAATCCAAAAAGGGTTTTGGGATATGTTTGAAGCTTAGTAGCATAGATTCTAAAAGCCTTAGGAATAAAAGGCGGTTATTCCATGTAATGATAAGCTCAAATATGCTCTCAAAATCTCGCACACAATCTAGCCCTAAATTTTCTCTTATTGCGTAGCTTAGGGTGTTTGGCGTGTCGCTAAGCTTGATGAGTTTGTTGGCGCCATCTTTTGTTTCTTCTAATCCCAAAATATAGAGTAACTCTTCATAAAAACTTTGGTTTAGCACATTGCTATCGATGTGGGTTTTGTAGCCAAGTAGTATATGTGGGCTAAAGGCTTGATATAGCAAGGCAAGATCGGTGTTTTTAATCCCAAAATGTGTAAAAGTCATCTCTACATCAAGTGCGCTTAGGATTTCTTGGGCTTTTTCATAGAATTTTTTTGTGCTTGTGTCGTTGCCTTGCTTTTGATCGACATTTTTATAGGCTTTTTGCAACTCTTTGCTTTGAGAGAGCTTCATAAACTCTTTGGCACTGATGAGATAAAAAGATTCTATGTTGCAAAGGAGGATACATTTAAGATTATTATTTCCCTCATTTTGTTCTCTCATATAATACAACAGGGCTTCATACAAGGCTTTGGAATCTAGCGATTGAGTATTTTTGGGGAATTCGCTTTTGTTGGCTATGGATTTGACTTCAAAAAATGTCTTGACTTCATCATCTTCGTATATGGCAAGATCGATTTTGTGTTTTGTGTTGATTTTTGGGTAGCTAAATGCTTGTTTGAGAAAATCTGCAATAAGGTTTTTTTGAAATTCCTCACTCTCGTTTGTGTCTTGTGCGGTGTGTTTGTGGCATTGGTCTAAAAAATGATCTAAGTGTTCTTTGAATGTGTCAAGAGATTGTGTCGTAGGGTTTGGTAATGTGTATGTGTGTAAAAATTCTTGCAATGGTTTATAAATGTAGTGCATACGCCTCCTTTGTGGTATGTAATGTGTAGCTTAGTATATCTGCATAGTTGTGCAATGCAAACTACCATGCCATTTGATGAGGGTCTTTGCAAGGACTCCTATTATGCGATGATGTGGTAGTACCTCTTGAAGAATCTGTAGGGCTTTTTTGTCATTTTTTTTGTCTCCATACATTGGCACCAGTAGCCCACCATTGACAAACAAAAAGTTTGCATAACTCGCAGGTAGGCGTTCTTTTTTGTGATATATGGGTTTAGGAAATGGTAATGCGATAAGCTTAAATGGCTTATCCTCTAAATCTCTAAAACTTTGTAATTCCCTCTCCATTGCACACAATGCCTCATAATGCACATCGTTTTTGTCCTCACATCGTATATATGCAATCGTGTGCTTATCGATAAATCGTGCCAACATATCGATATGGCTATCGGTATCATCGCCAAGTAAAAAGCCATTTTCTACCCATAGAAGCTTTTTTAGCCCAAGTGTGCGTAAAAGGATAGATTCTAATTCTTGCTTGTTTAGGTGTGGGTTGCGATTTTTTTCTAAAAGGCAAGTGGTTGTAGTGAGTGCGATACCAGCACCATTGCTATCGATACTCCCACCCTCTAAGATAAGTCCTTGTGTGTGGAGATTCTCAAAAACGCCCATTGCAGAAAGTGTGGTGTTTATGGCGTTGTCATAGTTGGCAGCAAACTTTAATCCCCAGCCATTAAAACCAAAATTTAGCAAAATGTTTTGATTGTTTTGGCGTATCGTAAGTGGGGCAAAATCTCGCGCCCACACATCATTGCTTCGCACATGAAGGATTTGTAATGTCCCATTTTTGACTTCTTTTTTACACGATGAAAGCACGAATTTTTTTGCATCTTTGTCGCGTGGATCTATGCACACCCATACAGATTCAAACTCTGCTATGCGTTTGATAAATGTAATCATACATTCTTGAGCTTCCCTAAGCATAGGCTTCCAATCACTTTTTTTATGTGGGAATCCCACAAGCACGGACTTTTGCTTTTCCCATTCTGCACGCAACATACCACCTCCTTGCAATGTAATGTCTCAATTATAGTCTTTTATTTTTTAAAACCTAAACAAATGCTATAATCACGCCTCTTTTGTGGAAATTTTGTAAAGGAGTGCGTTAGTATGATTTTAAGCATAGAATCTAGTTGTGATGATAGCTCTTTGGCGATCACACGCTTTGCAGATCATAAGCTCCTCTTTCACACAAAGCTTTCTCAAGATTCACATCATAGCCCATTTGGTGGTGTAGTGCCAGAAATCGCCTCACGCTTACATGCGCAAAACCTTCCTATACTTTTAGAAAAAATAAAAGACTTCTTGTGTGCGACATATGATACACACACGCCATTTGCACTACTCAAAGCTATCGCTATTGCCAATCGCCCAGGACTTAGTGTAACGCTTAGTGAGGGTATGTGTATGGCAAATGCCCTAGCCCTAAGCCTTAAGATCCCGCTACTTTGCCTTAATCATCTCAAGGGACATATTTATTCGCTTTTTATCGACAAACCTACACAGATTGGCGATGGATTAGGTGTGTTGCTTGTTTCGGGCGGACACACACAAATTTTGCATATGCGAGATTATCATCATATCACGCTTGTAGCACAAAGTCTTGATGATAGTTTTGGGGAAAGTTTTGATAAGGTGGCAAAAATGCTTTCTTTGGGCTATCCGGGGGGACCTATCGTGGAATCTTATGCAAAGAATTATGGTGGCACACTCCTGCCTATGCCTATACCACTTTTGCACGATAAGCGACTTGCTTATAGCTTTTCGGGGCTTAAAAATGCGGTGCGTTTGGAGATAGCAAGGGCACAAGATACTCTCTCAAAAGAACAAATATGTGCAAGCTTTCAAGAAGCTGCTTGCACGCATAT
>NZ_FZPO01000066.1 GCF_900198655.1 Helicobacter equorum
GAGATTTGTATCAATGGTGCAGCCGCGAGAAAGGCACAAGTAGGTGATATCGTGATTATTGTGGCGTATGCCATATTGCAAGAGAGTGAATGTGAGGTATTTAAGCCTACAATTGTGCAAGTTGATGCACAACAAAACAATAAGATACTATATATTTCTTAAAAAGGGTAGTTATGTTTGATCCAAAGCAATTAGGTGCGATGTTTGGTAATATCCAAGAGTCACTTCAAGAATTCGCAAATAAAAATAAAGATATGGTTTTTACTGCCAAAAGTGGTGGTGGGTTGATAGAAGTGAGTATTAATGGCGTGGGCGAAGTGGTGGATATAAAAATTGATGATAGTTTGCTAGAAGATAAAGATTCTTTACAAATCCTGCTTATGGGAGCACTCAATGATGCGTATAAAAATGTTGAGCAAAATAAGCAAAAGAGTGCCTTTGATATGCTTGGTAATTTTGATATGTTTAAAAAATAAGGCGTATCCTTGAAGTGCTGGTGGCTTTGTCTTGTATTTTTGGGTGGTTTGTATGCACAAGAATACGAATATAAGCATTGTGTGGAATATTATAAGAATGCGAGTGTTCCTGTGGGTGATACACGCGCTATAGCACTTAAGCATAACAATAAAGTCGTGTATTTTTTGTATGCGCGCACGCCACCAAAAGCAAAGATTCTAAAAAGCGATCCATTTATGGGGTTTTATCTTATAGAATCTAAGCCCACAAAGCTAAGTTACGATATTCTGACACTTGATAAACGCACACTAGAGGACAAAAACCTTGTGGCTATATCCGCTAAGCAGCCCATGAGGGGATCTATCACTGCACGACAAACTAGTTATTTGAGTTATGCACGTTTTTCCAATGCCTTGCAACGTAATAGCGTAATCGGTAATATTTGTTATCAAATTTATGGTGTGGGTGTTGGCGGTAAGGAATTTATTGAAAAGCCTTATATTGATAGATTTTTAGATGCCAAAGAGATTATTTATAGCGATATTGGTGTGCGTTTTGGGGCAGATTCTAAACGCGCTATTGTTGCACTTAGTGATCCATTTTTCCCTCATAATCCATTTTTGCAAGGTGATGAGATTGTGAGTATTAATGCGATAAAAATCGCATCTAGGGAACAAGCCATTTGGATTATTACAAATCTTTCGCGATCCAAAAATGCTTCCGTGCAAGTGCGTCGTGGTGTGGAATTACACACTTTTAGCTTGAAGCCTGATAGACTTTATGGAGGGTTTTTGTTGCGTGATACATTTTTGGAGCGTTTTGGGATTGTTGTAGATAGTAATCTTGTGATACGCAAAAAAGGTGCTAAACTAGATAGGTTTGCAGAGCTTAAAGTTGGTGATAGAATCGTGTGGATTAACAAACAACCGGCTACTTTAGGGAATCTGACACAGCTTTTAAGTCATACGCTTGATCCAAAAGAACTTGCAATGTATGATGGCAAGATTCAATTACTTGTGCGCCGTGGTGAGTTTGAGTTTTTTATCAAAATCTAGGGAGATCCATGAATATAGCAATTATGCAGGAATTTGAAGACTTTATTGTAGCGAGTGCGCCAAAAGTGGAGAGCTTTCATCCTCATTATCAAAAAGCCTTGTGGGAAATGCTTTTGGCAGGAGGGAAGAGGTTTCGTCCCGCATTATGTTTGTGTGTTGTGGATTCCATAGCGCCACAAATGCTAAAAAATGCCTTTATCCCTGCGCTTGCACTAGAGACTTTGCATACATATTCGCTTATCCATGATGATTTGCCTTGTATGGATAATTCGCCTTTGCGTCGTGGATACCCGACTTTGCACACAACCTATGATGAAGCGCTTGCATTATTGGTGGGTGATGCGCTTAATACATATGCTTTTGAGCTTTTAAGTACGGCTAAGCTTGATCCACAAAGCAAAATCGCCCTTATTTATGAATTATCACATAATGCTGGTTTTAGTGGTATGGTGTTGGGGCAAGTGCTTGATTGTGCATTTGAAAATACGACCTTAAATCTTGAACAACTCAAAATAATTCATCAAAACAAAACCCTAAAATTGATTGCTACATCATTGCGTTTTGGGGCGATTATCGGTAATGCATCCGATGAAATACGCCAATGCCTTGATAGATTTGGCGAGGTGTTAGGATTATTTTTTCAAGTGCGTGATGACTTGCTTGATGTGCTGGGTGATACTCTCATAGAGGGCAAAACCTTGCATAATGATAAGGGGAAAAATACATATGTCAATCTTTTGGGTATAGAAGGTGCTAAAAAAGAATGTGATGAGCTTATAGAATCTATGCGTGCCTTGCTAACAACATTGCCCAAAAACCTTGCAACAAACCTTTTGGGGCTTATAGAGCCATATTTTGTGATTAAAGGATAGCAATGAAACAGATACTTTTGACTAATGATGATGGGTTTAGTTCATACGGGCTTTTAGCTTTAAGAGATGCCTTAAAAGATCTTGCAAGGGTTGTCATAGTCGCTCCTGCAAGTGAGAAATCCGCTTGTGGGCATGGACTAAGCATCACACGCCCCTTACATTTTGTCCAAGTTGATGATGACTTTTATAAGCTTGAAGATGGCACACCTAGTGATTGTGTGTATTTGGCATTGCATACGATCTATGAAGAAAATAACCGCCCAGATTTGGTGATTTCTGGCATTAATATCGGTTCAAATATGGGCGAGGATATTACATATTCTGGCACGGCTGCAGGTGCTATGGAAGGTTGTTTGCATGGGATAGATTCAATTGCGATTTCACAAACTATGCGCGATAAGAATCTTGCACAAGATTTTGATTTTGCCCTTGCAAAAGAAAGTATTGGGGCATTGGTGGAAAAAATTTTTACCAAAGGCTTTCCACTTAGCAAGCGAAAGTTTTTGAATGTCAATATTCCACAGATTTCTCCTAAACAATGCAAGGGCACGCTTGTAACGCAAATGGGTTATAGAATCTATGGCAATGAAGCACAACTCCATCGTAATCCTAGAGGGCAAGAGTATCATTGGTTGGGGCTTCAACCATTGATGTGGGAAACACGCACCGATACACCGCAAGTCAATGGTGAAACATTTAGTGGAGAGAATGATTTTGATGCGATCAAAGGGCAATATGTTTCTATCACACCTATTAAACTTGATCTTACGAGCTATGAAGACATACGCAATGTGCGTGAGTGGTTGTAGTGATGACTCAAGATAGATTCACGCGCTCAAGAATCTTGTTTGGCACAGGATTTGAGGCATTACAACGCACAAAGGTTCTACTTTTTGGTGTTGGTGGAGTGGGAAGTTTTGTGTTAGATTGTTTGTATCGTAGCGGTATAGGAGAGATTACCATTGTAGATTCTGATAGCTTTGATGTAACAAACCAAAATCGCCAAATTGGTTCAGAATCTGTAGGTGAGCCAAAGGTCGAGGTTTTATCGCGCAAATATCCCGGTATTCGTGCATTACAAACAAGAGTAGATGATGCGTTTTTGCACACACACGATATTTTGGCGTATGATTATATTATTGATGCTATCGATGATATACCTGCCAAGGTTGCCATCGCACTCATTGCTTCACAAAAGCCTTATGGGCGTTATATTGTTTCTACAGGTAGCGCCAAAAAGCTTGATCCTACACGCATACAGGTAGCAAATGTATGG
Source organism: Helicobacter equorum (assembly GCF_900198655.1). GTDB lineage: Bacteria > Campylobacterota > Campylobacteria > Campylobacterales > Helicobacteraceae > Helicobacter_F > Helicobacter_F equorum. Next base: position 3,660 of record NZ_FZPO01000066.1, read on the forward strand.
AAGAGTTATGGTGATAAGTTTGCACGAAAATTTCGAGAGAATCTTAAAAAACATAATCCAAAAGCAAAGATTAAAGTTGTTTTTAGTCCAGAGGATCCAAAATGCAAGGCGTTAGGAAGTTTTAGTGCGGTTACAGGGAGTTTTGGTTTGGTAATTGCTTCAGAAGTCGTGCGAGATATTTTACAAGGAGAAGAGAATGCAAAGTATTGAAAAAATGTATCAAGATTCTGAAATCTATGAGGATTATGAAGATGAGGAAGATTCACGATATGGAGAGGATTTTAGGTATGATGATGAGGAAGAGTGGCATCAAACAAGTGGGTATGATGATGATGACTATGAGAATCCCGACTATGAATATGAGGAAGAATAATGCCTAAGGTCGCGCTTATCCAGCAAGCTTACAATGGTTCTAGGGAAGCAAGTATGGAGCATACAAAGAGAGCAATTTTGGAGGCTGCAAGCAATGGTGCGCAACTTGTATGCCTACAAGAATTACATACGCGAGAGTATTTTTGTCAATGTGAGGATCCTGCGTTTTTTGACTATGCTCATAACTTTGTAGATGATGTTGCGTATTTTTCTGATGTCGCAAAACAAGCTCACATCGTGCTTGTAAGCTCGCTTTTTGAAAAACGCGCGGCAGGAATGTATCACAACACCGCTGTTGTGTTTGAATCTAATGGTGAAATTGCAGGTAAATACCGCAAAATGCACATTCCTGATGATCCACAATTTTATGAAAAATTTTATTTTACGCCCGGTGATTTGGGTTTTGAACCTATTGATACAAGTGTAGGCAGACTTGGAGTGCTTGTATGTTGGGATCAATGGTATCCAGAAGCTGCACGTATTATGGCATTAAAAGGTGCTGATATGCTGATTTATCCAACTGCTATTGGGTGGTTTGATGAGGATAGTGAGGTAGAAAAAACACGACAACTAGAGGCTTGGATAGCGGTGCAAAGAGGTCATAGTGTGGCAAATGGTTTGCCAGTAGTGGCGATAAATCGTGTGGGTTTTGAGCCATGTCTTAATTTTTCTCAAGCTTGTGAGTTTTGGAATGGAGATTTGCAAAAAGAGGAGTTTTCAAGCACACAGGGTATACGCTTTTGGGGCAATAGCTTTGCTTTTGGTGCGCAAGGAGAACTTTTGGCACAAGCAGATTCTCATACGCAACACACGCTTTTAGTTGATATAGATTTCAAAAGAAGCGAAGAAGTTCGGCGTATGTGGCCATTTTTGCGCGATCGACGTATTGAAGCATTTGATCCACTTTTAAAACGATTTTGTGATTAAATCACATCCATTCTAGGATTTTTTGCACATCATCAGCTTCAAAGCATTTGATGTTACCTTTAGATTCTGGCTTTTTGGGGAGTATGGCTTTTTGGAATCCATAGCTTTCAAGTTCTTTGAGGCGTAGATCGATATTATGCACTTCTCTAATATCGCCAATGAGGCTTACTTCACCCAAAAAGGCAGTTTTGTTGTTTAGTGGGCGATTTCTAAAGCTTGAGATAATAGCAGCTATGACAGCGAGGTCGGCACTCGTTTCATTAATCTTAATCCCACCTGTTACATTGATAAACACATCGTAGCGATTAAGTGGGATTTCGATCTTACGCTCAAGAAGGGCTAAAAGCATCGTAAGGCGATTATTATCAAACCCTGTGCTAGATCGTTTGGGGTTGCCAAAGGTATTTTCACTCACCAATGCCTGAATCTCAATAACTAATGCTCTAGAGCCCTCCAAAAGCACGCTAATTGCACTTCCTGCTTGTGAGGGTTTTTGTGAAAAAAAGAGTTTAGAGGCATTTTTGGCACTTATTAAACCTTGTTCTTTAAGCTCAAAAATTCCTATTTCACTTGTGCTACCAAAACGATTTTTAAATCCTCGCAAGATTCGTAAATCCCTGCTAGGATCGCCTTCGAAATACAGCACGCAATCTACCATATGCTCAAGCACTCTAGGACCAGCGATTGAGCCCTCTTTGGTGATATGTCCGATGATAAAAATTGCGATATTTTGTTCCTTTGCAAGACGCATAAGTGCAAAGGTAATTTCACGCACTTGCGAGACTGATCCAGGTGCAGAGGAAATATCTGGAGAATACAGCGTTTGGATAGAATCTATCACGCACATTGTGTACTCTCCTTGCAAGAGATTAGATCGGATTTGATGCATGTCAATTTCATTAAGCAAATATAAATTTTCATTGACACAACCCAATCTTTGTGCGCGTTGCTTGATTTGACTAGGGCTTTCCTCTCCGCTGACATATAGAACTTTGTTGTGTGTATTTTGGCTAATAGATCCGCTAATCTTGAGTAAAAGCGTGGATTTTCCCACACCCGGACTACCACCAACAAGATATAATCCACCACTGACAATCCCTCCACCTAGCACAATATCAAGTTCTTCTTCATAGGAAGTGAAGGTTTGGAGTGCCTGGAATGCTACATCCGTGATAGGCGTGGCTTTAGCAGTTGGTGTATATTTGGCGTTTTGAATGCTTTTTAGGGTTTGGATTTGTGTAGCGCTAAGTTCGACAAAAGATTCCCATGCACCGCAATTTGTGCATTTTCCTAGCCATTTGCTACTTTCAAAACCACAATGTTGGCATTCAAAGAGTGTGTGTTTTTTTGCCATTATACAAAGATAGAATCTAGCAATGTTGTGATGTAGGTTTGTGCATCAAAAGGAAGCAAGTCTTGCGCTCCCTCACCTACGCCCAAATATAACACAGGAATCTGTAATTCACTAATAATACTAATGATTGCCCCACCTTTGCTTGTGCCATCAAGTTTGGTAACGATAATGCCATCGATTGTTGTGTGTTGGGAGAAATGCTTAGCTTGAGTGATGCTTGAGTTCCCTTGTGTACCATCAAGTATGAGAAACTTTCGTATGTGTGTATCTTGGGTGTGTCCTGCTAATGCCTTTTCACTCACACGAATAATTTTTAAAAGCTCATTTGTTAGGTTAGTTTGGGTATGCAATCTCCCTGCAGTATCAAGTAATAAAATATCATAACCCTTGGCATAAGCTGAGGAGATTGCATCAAAAGCCAACGCACTAGGATCGTGTCCGTGTTGTGTGCTTATCACAGGGATTTGGAGTTTTTCTCCCCAGCCTTTTAATTGCTCGATAGCTGCAGCACGGAAAGTATCACCAGCACCCAAAAGGACTTTTTTGCCCTCTTGTTTGTATTTGTAGGCGAGTTTAGCGATTGTGGTTGTTTTGCCTGCACCATTTATACCTATAATGAGCAAGACCTCTAATGTATATGGTGTGTCTGAAAGCGAATATATATGGGGTGTAAGCAATGAAGTTAGACTATTTTGTAACTGCTCTCTTGTGCTATGTGTGGGAAGAGAATCTAAAAGAGATTCTACAACGTCATAGGCGACATCAGATTCTATCAAAAGTTGTTCTAGTTCTTCTTTGTGAATCTTTTCTTTTTTGCTTCCAAGCAAAGAAGTGATGTTGCTCGTCGTTTTCTTCATTGTTTTGGCAAGGAGAGAAAACATAATGGACTCCTAAATGTGTAAAAAAATTACTTTATTCTTGAGATGATTGTAAATCCCCATTTTCTTGCGTAGCTTGTGTAGAATTTTGGGGGGTTGCTTGAGGTAATTCTGTATCGTGGATTAAAAATAAAATATCACGCTCTAGTATTTCTGGTGGCACAAGCCCAACATAATCAATAACTTTATTGCCCTCTTCATCAAAAAGGGCGAGATAGCCTTGTGAAATATCTTTGTTTAAGAATGCAACAAGGCTTTTAGAATCATTTGGCGTGTAGATAGGATAGCTTTTGTAATGTGCTTTGAGTATCTCATCTACACCATTTGTTTGTGTATGTGTGCTAAGGATCAAGAGATCAATTTGGGAGGGATATTTTTCTTTGAGTTTGACAATGTATGGTGCTTGGGTAAGGCAGTTTTTGCAATCATCTTGTGTGAATAATACAATAGTTGGTTTGGGTTTATCAAAAATACTTTTAGCAAAATCACTTTTTTGAGTATTATCATTTTGACCTGGATAAAAGGCTAAACGATCATTAGATTGATCTAAGACTTCGATAACTAATTTTTGCGCGGAATTTTGTTGGGAATCTTGTGTATCAATGGCGATAAGCGTATAAGCAAAAAGATCGCGTTTTTGTGCGTTTTGTGTATTTTTGTTGTCTTGACAACCTACCATAAGACCAAAGACCAAACACATATATGCGATATAAGAAAATCTTTTCATAGCTACCTCCACGATGATACGATATGATACAATGGTGTGATTATACAAAAAAAGGAGTGAGTTTGTCTATCAATACAAACGATGATGAAAAAAAAGCATTTCGTTCTTGGAGCAAGAAGGCATTGCAACATGCACACAAAAAACATTGCAAGGGATTTGATGTAGCTTCGTATCGTGTCAATACTAGGATTTATAAGCTTTTAGAAAAATTGCAAGCGCAAAATATTTTGCTATATACGCCCTTTGGTTTTGAATCTGATAACAAAAAACTTCTTCTTAAACTTCGAAAACAAAAAAAGAAAATTTTTCTTCCCTATATTATGGGAGGAATAAGGTTTAAAATGGTAGCATTGCGTCTGCCATTACAAAAAAATGTGTATGGTATTTTTGAAACAACTAAATCAGAATTTAATTTAGCAAAAATTGACACGGCTGTTATACCTGTATTGGGAATTGATAGAGATTTTAGGCGCATAGGCTTTGGCAAGGGAATGTATGATAGATTTTTTTCGCAATCTCGCCAAAAAACAATTCCATTTATTTTTGTGAGTCGTCTTGCTTGTGTGAGTGATAGGGTGCTTACACAAGCTCATGATATACGAGGTCATTATTTTATAAGTGCAACGGCGTGTTGTAAAAGGACACGATATGGACATTCTTTTAAAAGTGATAGAATTTATAATCTTTGGCGCTATCGTGGGTGTGGTAACATATCTAGTAACTAAAAAGATTTTTACCTCAAATGCTGATGTATTGCTCGAACAAGCCAAGGCAAAAGCTAACGCGATAGAATATGAGGCACAAAAATTATTTAATGAGCAAAAGATCGAGCATAAGGAAGCCGAATTAGAACTTAAACAATGCTATGAACAAAAAATGAGCGAACTTGAAAAAGAAGAATACAAGATTCGGCATAAGCTTGAGCGTGAAACCCAAGCTTTAGAAAGTGAAAAAGCACGATTAAGTCGTTTGGAAAATAAGATTTTAAATGTAGATTCTCTAAATAAAAAAGTGCGAGATCAATACGAGAGTGCAAGAAAGGAAGTCCTAGAATTACTCAGCAATTACACAAAGCTTTCGCATCAAGAAGCAAAAGAGATTTTGCTTGGACTTTTAGAAGAAGAGCTAATAGAAGATAGGGCACATATGATTAGGCGCTATGAGATACAAGCCAAACAAGATGCGCAAAAAAAGGCAAACTATATTCTTGCACAGGCGACTACGCGTTATGCAGGAGAATATGCAAGTGAGCAACTCATCAGTGTGGTCCATCTCCCAAATGATGAATTAAAAGGGCGTATCATAGGCAAAGAAGGGCGTAATATTCGCACGCTAGAAATGCTTAGTGGTGTAGATATTATTATTGATGATACGCCAAATACGATTATTGTGAGTAATTTTAATCTTTATAGACGCACTATCGCGCTTAAGACAATAGAAGCGTTGATAGAAGATGGTAGGATTCAACCCGCTCGTATAGAGGAAATGTATGAAAAAATCTCTTCTCAAATGGAAGAACAGGTTTTGCAAGATGGTGAAGACATTGTATTTGATATGGGACTTGGATACATGCACCCAGAATTAAAAAAACTCCTTGGCAAGATGAAATATCGTGCAAGCTTTGGGCAAAATGCTTTAGGGCATTCCTTGGAGGTGGCAAAGCTTGCGTCTATCATTGCAGGGGAACTTGGTGGTGATGAGAAACTTGCTAGACGCGCTGGAATCTTGCATGATATTGGTAAGGCTCTTACACAGGAGTTAGGGGGAAGTCATGTAGATTTGGGCGTGGAGATATGTTCGCGCTATGAAGAACATCCTGTTGTGATTAATGCTATCCTTGCTCATCATGGACATGAAGAAGCCAAGAGCATAGAATGTGCTGCAGTATGTGCAGCCGATGCGCTTTCGGCGGCACGACCGGGTGCAAGGCGAGAAGTATTGGAAAATTTTCTTAAGCGTATGCAAGATATTGAGCACATTGCTTTGGATAAGTTTGGCGTTAAACAAGCCTATGCTATTAGTGCAGGGCGAGAAGTGCGTGTGATTGTGAGTGCGGATTTGGTAAGCGATGATGAAAGTATTGTGGTAGCACGAGAAATTGCTAAAGATATTCAAGCAAATTTACAATATCCTGGTGAAATCAAAGTGAATGTCATTCGGGAATTTAGGACGATTGAATACGCAAAATAAATTATGAAAGGAGTTAGTATGCAATGGAAAAAGACATCTTGGCGTAAAAAGCCTATCAAGCAACATCCAGTTTATGAGGATACACGAGTACTTGCTGAAGTTGAGCACACACTTTCTCAATATCCTCCTCTTGTTTTTGCTGGAGAGGCTAGAGCCCTAAAAGAGCAACTTGCCAAAGTTGCCAAAGGTAAGGCATTTTTGCTTCAAGGTGGGGATTGTGCGGAGAGTTTTGCGCAGTTTAACGCGACAAATATTCGTGATTTGTTTAAGGTTATTATTCAAATGGGTGCAATTCTTACATATGGTGCGAGTTGTCCTATAGTCAAAATAGGCAGAATGGCCGGGCAGTTTGCAAAACCCCGTAGCAGTGATATGGAGAGTATTGATGGTGTGAGTTTGCCAAGTTATCGTGGCGATCTTATCAATGATGTGGCTTTTACACCACAAGCGCGCAAGGCAGATCCACAAAGGCTTTTGCAAGGCTATCATCAAAGTGCTGCTACACTCAACCTTTTGCGTGCATTTGCGCAAGGTGGTTTTGCAGATTTAAACCAGGTGCATAAATGGAATCTAAGTTTTGTAAAAGATAATGCATTTGGGCAAAAATACGAAGAATTGGCTGATAGAATCACGCAAGCTCTCGCATTTATGAGTGCGTGTGGTATAGATTCTAAAAATTCACCTATTTTGCGTGAAACAGAATTTTATACCTCTCACGAAGCACTTGTTTTACACTATGAAGAACAGTTATGTCGGCAAGATTCACTTACAGAGGAGTGGTATGATTGTTCGGCACATATGCTTTGGATTGGCGAGAGGACAAGGGGTGTAGATGAGGCACATATGGAATTTTTGCGTGGTGTTAAGAATCCTTTGGGCGTTAAAATTGGACCAAATGCCACAAAAGATGATATTTTGGGCATATGCGATATTTTAAATCCTCAAAATGAATATGGCAGATTAAATCTTATCATTCGTATGGGTGCTGATACAATCAGAGAAAAATTACCAAAACTCTTAGCTTCTCTCAAGGGCGAGGGGCGCAATATTCTTTGGAGTTGTGATCCAATGCATGGCAATACCATAAAGGCACAAAATGGTTATAAAACACGCAATTTTGATAGGGTGCTTGATGAAGTAAAAAGCTTTTTTGAGATTCACAAAGCTAATGGCACGATTGCTGGTGGTGTGCATTTGGAGATGACAGGTATGAATGTTACAGAATGCACAGGTGGATCGCAAGCTATCACAGAAGAGGGCTTAGCTTGTAATTACAATACACAATGTGATCCACGCCTTAATGCTATGCAGGCTATTGAAATGGCATTTTTGATTGCTGATATGATAAAGGGTATGCGATAAAAGGGGTGTGTGATGAATAATATAGTGCAAATTGATGTGCGAGACTTACCTTGTCCAGAACCTGTAGTCAAAGTTAAAAAGGCTCTTATTGGTGTTACAGAAGCGACATTGCAATATGCGAGTTATGAGATTTTGGGAAATACTCTTAGTGCAAAGGAAAATCTCTCACGCTTTTTACGCACTACTGGATATGAGTTTGAAATAGGGCATTCTCAAGGGGATCAATATATGATTCTCATCAAAGGGAAAAAAGATGCCACCAAGTGCACATTAAGCGAGAAAATTATTCCCAAAATCCTTTTTGTTACTGATGATAAAGTTGGCGAGGGAGAACTTGGCGTGATGCTTATTAATGCTTTTTTGAAATCCCTTAGTAATACCGATGTTTTGCCACAAAGAATTCTTTTTGTAAATCGCGGTGTGTTGCTGACTACTGATAATACAGAAGTAGAAAATGATGATATTGTAGAGGTATTAAAAGAGCTTGAAAAAAGCGGTGTAGAGATTTATTCTTGTGGATCGTGCTTGAGTTATTATGCTTTGACGGAGCGACTTAAGGTGGGAATGATCGGGAATGCGCTTGAGAGTATGCAAAATATGCTTAAAAGCGAAGGTGTAGTGCGATTATAACCCAAAGTATGTAAGGAGTTTATGTGGAAGAGCCAAAGGGTTTGACACAATTTGTTTCGTGTGCTGGTTGAGCGGCAAAGGTGGGTCCGGAGGACTTAAGACAAATTACGAGCTTGCTCAAACAACCTTCATACGAGGAATTGCTCATCGGTTTTGAGGATAATGAAGATTGTGGCGCTTTTGTGTTAGATTCACAACACAGCGGTGATATTTTATTAAATACCGCAGATTTTATAACCCCTATTGTCGATGATCCTTATATTTATGGACAGATAGCGGCTGCAAATTCTCTAAGCGATGTTTTTGCTATGGGCGGTAGAGCACTTAGTGCGCTAAATCTTTTTATGTGGGATAGTGCTCATGTGAGTAAGGAAATGGCACGAGAGATCTTGGAGGGTGGTCTTAGTAAAATTACAGAATCTCACGCAATACTTTTGGGTGGGCATACGACAAGAGATAGCGAGCAAAAATATGGTTTAAGTGTTACTGGAATGGTTGAATCTAGACATTTGTGGCGTAATAATACTGCACAAATAGGCGATTTACTCGTGCTGTGTAAGCCTATTGGATCTGGGATTGTAAGCACAGGACTTAAGGCACGAGTTGTTACACACGCTGATGAGATGATCCAATCATTATGCAAACTTAATATGTATGCCACACAGATTGCAAGACAATATGAGATTCATGCTTGCACCGATATTACAGGATTTGGACTTATAGGACATGTTTTTGAGATGTGCTCCAAAGGCAGGGCAGAATATTCCGTGCTACTATATAGTAGTGATATTCCGTGTTTTTCACAGGTGCATACATTGTCGCAAGAAGGCATTATTCCCGGTGGGACATACGCAAATAAGGAGGCATTTACCCCATTTGTAAGTATAGAATGTGATATAAGCGATGATAGTATTTTTTATGATGTGCAGACAAGTGGAGGGTTGCTTTTTGCGGTGCCTATGGGTGAAGCAAAAGATCTTGTGTATGATTTGCGCAGAGCAGGTTATGAGTATGCAACTATCATAGGGGAGATTCTCCCAAAACGCCACAATACTATTTTGCTAGGTTGAGAGAGATTAGGAGTAGATTTTTATAAATGATTAAGGCATTTTTGGATTTACTTGTGCGAGATTAATTAAGGGCTTAGAATCTAAATCATCGCTAAAGGATCGTAAGATGCTTGCAAAATTTCCTATTATGTTTTTTGCTGTAATTATGGGCTTATGTGGCTTTGCTTTAGCGACATTAGAGCTTGGTGTAACTTTGCAGAGTGAGAGTGCAAAAGCCATATTTATGATTGTTCGTTTGGTGTCTTTAGGGTTGTTCGTGTTTTTTACACTTTGTTATGTGATGAAACTTTTTAGTGCTATAGAATCTGTAAAAGATGAGATTCGCCACCCTATCAAAATTAATTTCTTTGCTACTTTTTCAATCTCACTTATGTTGCTTGCAAAACTTTTTGAAGAATATACGCTTTTGTATGATGTATTTTTTGGCATAGGGCTTGTGATACAAACTTTTCTTACTTTTTATGTCATTGCTTTTTGGATTCGTAACAACATAGAGATAAAACATTCTAATCCAGCGTGGTTTATCCCTATAGTGGGTAATATTATCGTAGTAGCATCAGGGAAACAAGAGTTTGGGTTTTTGTGGTATTACTTTGATACTGCCATGTTTTTTTACATAGTACTTTTTACGATTATTTTTTATAGAATCCTCTTTCATGATCAACTTGCCCAAAAATTTATCCCGACACTTTTTATTATGTTGGCACCGCCAAGTATGGGTTTTACGACATATATCAAACTTGAAAGTTATGATTTTTTTGCACAATTTCTTTTTAGCGTTATGCTGTTTTTTGTGTTTTTGTTTTTCTTTTTGTATAAGAGTTTTTTGAAGCTTAAATTTTTTCTCTCTTGGTGGGCTTTTACATTTCCAAGTGCTGCGGTAGTTTTGGCTGTATTTAAAATGTATGAGATTATGCCTCAATATACTTTGTGGCTTTATTTTGGCATTTTTTTATATGTCTTGTTGTGTGTGATTACGTGTATTGTTGCTTTTTTTACAATCAAAAGTGTTGCAGAA
>NZ_FZPO01000050.1 GCF_900198655.1 Helicobacter equorum
GTAGGACTTGTAGCTGGGGCATGTTTTGCCCAAATGGGTAATGATGTCATCTGCCTTGATGTAGATTCTACAAAAATTACAAATCTCCAAAAAGGTATTATTCCAATCTATGAACCGGGATTAGAATCCATGGTGCTAGAAAATCACAAAAAAGGCACTCTACGCTTTAGCACAGACAAAGCACAATCATTAAGTAATGCCGAGGTAATTTTTATTGCGGTAGGCACTCCTATGGGCGAAGATGGTAGCGCTGATCTACGCTATGTCTGTGCCGTGGCAAAAGATATAGGGGCGCATCTCACAAATTATGCAGTAATCGTGGATAAATCCACCGTGCCTGTGGGCACTGCCACAAAAGTGCGTCAAATCATTGCACAAGAGCTACAAAAACGCGGAATACAAGAAAATTTTGATGTAGTAAGCAACCCTGAATTCTTAAAAGAAGGCGTGGCAATAAAGGATTTTATGAGCCCTGATAGAGTTGTAGTAGGTGCGGATTCTCCTAAGGCTTTAGAGATTATGAAAGCTCTTTATGCACCATTTCTTGTAAAAAGTGATAGATTCATTGCCATGGGTATAGAATCTGCTGAAATGACAAAATATGCCGCAAATGCGATGCTTGCAACCAAAATTAGTTTTATCAATGAAATGAGTCAAATCTGTGAGCGAGTGGGTGCCAATATCAATGATGTGCGACTTGGCATAGGATCAGATTCACGTATCGGGTATAGCTTTATCTATCCAGGGTGTGGATATGGTGGAAGCTGTTTTCCCAAAGATGTCAAAGCCCTAGAAAAAGTTGCGCTAGATTTTGGCTACACACCACAAATATTACAAGCTATTGATTCAGTCAATGCAGCACAAAAAATGCTTTTGGTAGAAAAGATATGTGCGCGTTTTGGCAAAGATTTATCGGCTAAAAAATTTGGTATATGGGGATTAGCCTTTAAGCCAGAAACCGATGATATGCGTGAAGCAAGTGCGTTGGTGCTTATACGAGAGCTTGTGAAGCGTGGTGCTCATATACAGGCTTATGATCCAAAAGCCATAGAACAAGCGAAGTTTTATCTTAGCGACATACTAGAACATATTACATTTACGGCAGGCAAATATGAGGCGCTTAAAGATTGTGATGCAATGGTGCTTGTAACAGAGTGGAGAGAGTTTAGGAGCCCAGATTTTGAAGAAATAGCAAAATTACTAAAAAGTCCTATTATCTTTGATGGACGCAATATCTACCACACGCTACATTTAGAATCTAAAGGCTTTGAGTATCACCAAATAGGAGTAAGAAATGCAAGTATTCAACCCTGATACAAAATTATTAGGAAACCACACAAAACCAATTACGATCTATCAATTGTTAATTATACTCGCCTTATTTTCGAGTGTATGTACTAGAATCTATCAATACATATTTCATAAAGATTTATGGCTTGATGAAGCCTCCCTAACGTTTTCTATTACACATACAACTTGGCAAGAAATATTTTTTGCTCCCCTACCTTTCACACAAAGTGTGCCTCTTGGATTCTTGCTTTGGACAAAATCCCTATACGAAATTTTTGGTGCAAATGAATATGTCTTATATTTTTTGCCATTTGTTTCTTCATTGGGCACATTATTTTTGGCTTTTAAAATTTCAAAAACACTTCACGATTCCTTTACGCAAACATTTTTTGTCTTACTTGTGTGTGGTTCTTTGGGACTCTTGCATTACAGCACAGAGTTTAAACAATATGGTATCGAAGCATTTTTAGGTTTTTTGCTCCTATATTTGTATATACAATGTACTGCTTTGCCAAAGTTTATATTCATAAGCCTCATAGCAATACTCTTTTCTCATACAAGCATATTTATCACATGTGCGTGTGTGATTGGTTATATATGGCAAAATAAATCTAATTTAAGAACTTTTATCTATGGAAATATTCCATATTTCTTAACACTTTTAATTTTCTTTTGGTTCTATTATGTTTTTTATATACGATATCAA
>NZ_FZPO01000051.1 GCF_900198655.1 Helicobacter equorum
TTGATATCGTATATAAAAAAACATAATAGAACCAAAAGAAAATTAAAAGTGTTAAGAAATATGGAAGATTTCCATAGATAAAAGTTCTTAAATTAGATTTATTTTGCCATATATAACCAATCACACACGCACATGTGATAAATATGCTTGTATGAGAAAAGAGTATTGCTATGAGGCTTATGAATATAAACTTTGGCAAAGCAGTACATTGTATATACAAATATAGGAGCAAAAAACCTAAAAATGCTTCGATACCATATTGTTTAAACTCTGTGCTGTAATGCAGTAGTCCCAAAGAACCACACACAAGTAAAATAAAAAATGTTTGTGTAAAGGAATCGTGAAGTGTTTTTGAAATTTTAAAAGCTAAAAATAATGTGCCCAATGAAGAAACAAATGGTAAAAAATATAAGACATATTCATTTGCACCAAAAATCTTTATGAAAGATGTATTGATAGATTCTAGTACATACACTCGAAAATAGGGCGAGTATAATTAACAATTGATAGATTGTAATTGTTTTGTGGTGACTTCCTAGTAATTTTGTATCAGAGTTGGATACTTGCATGTCTTACTCCTATTTGGTGATACTCAAAGCCCTTAGATTCTAAATGGAGTGTGTGGTAGATATTGCGTCCATCAAAGATAATAGGGCTTTTTAGTAATTTTGCTATTTCGTCAAAATCTGGGCTTCTAAACTCTCTCCACTCTGTTACAAGCACCATTGCATCACAATCTTTAAGTGCCTCATATTTGCCTGTCGTAAATGTAATATGTTCTAGTATGTCGCCAAGATAAAACTTCGCCTGTTCTATGGCTTTTGGATCATAAGCCTGTATATGAGCACCACGCTTCACAAGCTCTCGTATAAGTACCAAAGCACTTGCTTCACGCATATCATCAGTTTCAGGCTTAAAGGCTAATCCCCATACGCTAAATTTTTTAGCCGATAGATCTTTGCCAAAACGTGCGCATATTTTTTCTACCAAGAGCATTTTTTGTGCTGCATTGACTGAATCAATGGCTTGTAATATTCGTGGTGTGTAGCCAAAATCTAGCGCAACTTTTTCTAGGGCTTTGATATCTTTGGGAAAACAGCTTCCACCATATCCACACCCTGGATAGATAAAGCTATACCCGATACGTGAATCTGATCCTATGCCAAGTCGCACATCATTGATATTGGCACCCACTCGCTCACAAATTTGACTCATTTCATTGATGAAACTAATTTTAGTCGCAAGCATCGCATTTGCAGCATATTTTGTCATTTCTGCAGATTCTATACCCATAGCAATAAATCTATCACTCTTAATAAGAAATGGCGCATAAAGAGCTTTCATAATCTCCAAAGCCTTAGGAGAATCCGATCCCACTACGACTCTATCAGGACTCATGAAATCCTTTATCGCCACACCTTCTTTTAAAAATTCAGGGTTACTTACTACATCAAAATTTTCTTGTATTCCACGTTTTTGTAACTCTTGCGCAATGATTTGACGCACTTTTCTAGCAGTGCCTACGGGCACGGTAGATTTATCCACGATTACTGCATAATTTGTGAGATGTGCCCCTATATCTTCTGCCACGGCACAGACATAGCGTAGATCAGCGCTACCATCTTCGCCCATAGGAGTGCCTACCGCAATAAAAATTACCTCGGCATTACTTAATGATTGTGCTTTGTCTGTGCTAAAGCGTAGAGTGCCTTTTTTGTGATTTTCTAGCACTATGGATTCTAATCCCGGTTCATAGATTGGAATAATACCTTTTTGGAGATTTGTAATTTTTGTAGAATCTACATCAAGGCAGATGACATCATTACCCATTTGGGCAAAACACGCCCCAGCTACAAGTCCTAC
>NZ_FZPO01000011.1 GCF_900198655.1 Helicobacter equorum
TTTGTAGTGGGTAGGAATTGCCCTCGACAAAGCCGATTTGATTGTGTGTTTGGGGTTCTTGAGAGAGGACAAATGTATCTGCAAATGCACCGCATACCATAAATAAAATACCTAGAATGCCTTTCATTACTAACCTTTAATATGTTTTGTATCAAAGTTACTGTAACATATCGCCTAAATTTTCTTTGCTTTAAGGGAGCGTGATGAAAACCATTGCGATTTTGGGCAAGCCAAATGTGGGTAAAAGCTCACTATTTAACCGCCTGTGCAATCAATTAGATGCTATTACTTCTGATGTGAGTGGGACGACACGAGATATTAAAAAGGGTGTGTGTCGTATCAATGGTATTTCATACATTTTGCTTGACACAGGTGGTATTGATGCCAAGCAAAATGCAGAATCTCTTACCGATAAAAAACAAAAAAAACATGCCTACAAACAGGCTGAACTTTTTAAACGCGTTTCTAGTGCGAGTATACAGGCAGGGCTTAGTGCGGATTTGGTATTGTATATGGTCGATGGGCGTGGGGCAATCGATGATGAAGATAAAGAAGTATTACGCAAGATTCAAAAATATAAGCGTGTCTTTTTGGTGCTAAATAAAATCGATAATGACAAGCTCAAAGAAAGCGGGTGGGAATTCCAAAAGCTTGGCGTGGAGGAATTATTTTTTGTTTCTGTAAGCCATAATCGTGGTTTAAGTATCTTGCTTGAATCCATTGGTGCGGCGTTGGACTTGGTACAAAAAAATCCTGATGATATTGAGAGTTTAGAGGAGTTTTTGCGCTCCGCTAAGACTATGCAGTCTACACAATCTTTAGATTCTGATGCAGATTCTATTCATACACAATCTGATGAAAATCTTATCAAGGTAGGGATTATTGGGCGTGTGAATGTGGGTAAAAGCTCATTGCTTAACGCACTTTTGGGCATAGAGCGTAGCATTGTTAGTGATGTCGCTGGCACAACCATTGATCCAGTCGATGAGCGCACAGAGTTTGAAAATCAAACATTTGAATTTATTGATACCGCAGGAATACGCCGTGCAGGTAAGATTGAGGGTATCGAAAAATATGCGCTTGATAGGACAAATAAGGCTTTAGAAAAATCTCATATTGCACTCCTTGTGCTTGATGCGAGTGAGGGCTTTGTCGAGCTTGATGAAAAAATTAGCGCACTTGTCCCCAAGCATAATCTTGGGGTTATTATCGTGCTTAATAAATGGGATAAAGCACACACACACCATAAGGCTATGATGAAAGAATTGCGTTATAAGTTTAGATTCTTAGAATACGCGCCGGTGGTGTGTGTAAGTGCCCTCACAAAGCGTAATACTACAACGCTAAAAAAGCAGATTCTAGCAGTGTGGGAGAACTTTAATCGCCGTATCCCCACTTCTGAACTTAATGCCCTAATCCTTGAGGCTACAAAAAAACATCATCTTCCAAGTGATCATGGCAAGATTGTAAAGATTTATTATGCTACGCAGTTTGACACGCGTCCACCTCAAATTTCTCTTGTTATGAATCGTCCAAAAAGCTTGCATTTTAGTTATAGGCGTTATCTTGTTAATTCTTTGCGTGAGTGCTACGATTTTAGTGGTGTACCCATTCTTATAAGTCCTAAGGATAAAAAGGGTCAAGATTTAAGCTAAAGTTTTTTATAATGCAGAGTTTAATTTAGAGGAATAAAAGGTAGGCAATGAGGAGTTATAAGGTTTTTTGCGGATCGGCACACCCAGAGTTTGGTAGCGAGATTAGTAAGTATTTAGACATTTTACTCTCTAGTGCGTCTATCACGCGTTTTAGTGATGGAGAAATCAATGTGCAAATTGGTGAATCTGTGCGTGGCAAAGATGTATTTATTATCCAACCTACTTGTGCTCCCACAAATGATAATCTTATGGAGCTTTTGATTATGACCGATGCACTAAAGCGGAGTGCGGCAAATACGATTAATGCAGTTGTGCCATATTTTGGTTATGCAAGGCAAGATCGCAAGGCTGCACCGCGTGTGCCTATTTCTGCAAAGTTAGTGGCTAATATTATCCAAAATGCTGGAATAGATCGCCTTATCACTATGGATTTGCACGCAGGGCAGATTCAAGGTTTTTTTGATATTCCTGTTGATAATTTGTATGGCTCTGTGGTATTTCGTGATTATATTAAATCTAAGCACTTTAGCGATCCTATCGTAGCAAGTCCTGATATTGGGGGTGTTGCTAGGGCTAGATATTTTGCAAATAAACTTGGACTTGATTTGGTGATTGTTGATAAAAAACGCGAAAAAGCTAACCAAAGCGAAGTGATGAATATCATCGGTGATGTGAATGGGAAAGATGTCATTTTGATTGATGATATGATTGATACTGCTGGGACGATGTGTAAGGCTGCCAATGTGCTTAAACAACGAGGTGCAAAGAGTGTGCTCGCTCTTGGGACACACCCAGTGCTGAGTGGTCCTGCATTTGATCGCATAGAAAAAAGTGTGCTTGATGAAGTCGTGGTAACTAATTCTATTCCTTTGGTGCACAAAAGTGCTAAAATCAAAGTGCTTAGTGTTGTGCCACTTTTTGCCGAAGTGATACGCAGAATCCATCATAGCGAAAGTGTAGATTCGCTTTTTATCTAATGTGCTATTGGTGCGTGCCCTACATTAAGAAAATTATTTAATGATATTGCAATAAGGATAAAGCTATGATACGCAAGATTATTGAAAAGATTTTGGGTTCGAAAAATACAAAAATGCTCAAGGTGTATCAAGAAAAGGTGCGTGTGATTAATGCGCTAGAATCTCGTTATGCCGAGCTTGATGATAGTGCATTAAAATCGGAATTTGAAGCGCTAAAAATTGCAGTGCAACAAGAGGGTAAAAGCATAGATTCTGTGTTGTGTGAAAGTTTTGCAATTACGCGTGAGGCATCCAAAAGGGTGCTTGGTATGCGACATTTTGATGTGCAACTCATTGGCGGGATGGCACTTCATGATGGGCGTATTGCTGAAATGAAAACTGGTGAGGGTAAAACGCTTGTAGCGACACTTGTTGCGTGTCTTAATGCACTTAGTGGTAAAAGCGTGCATGTGATAACAGTCAATGACTATCTTGCTAAGCGCGATGGAGGTGAGCTAGAGCCATTGTATAATTTTTTGGGTTTAAGTGTTGGGATTATTACTTCAGATTTACGCGATGATGAAACAAAAATAGAATGCTATGGCGCCAATATCGTGTATGGGACAAATAATGAATTTGGCTTTGATTATCTTCGCGATAATATGAAATATGATCTTAATCAAAAGGTGCAAAAACATCATTTTTTTGCCATTGTTGATGAGGTAGATTCTATTCTTATTGATGAGGCACGCACACCACTTATTATTTCTGCACCTGTCAATCGCACAATGGAAAACTACCAACTTGCTAATTCTGTGGCACAAAAACTCCAAAACGAGCAGGATTTTCATATAGATGAAAAAAATCGTGTTATTTTGCTTACAGAAGAGGGCATTAAGAATGCTGAAGAATTCTTTGGTGTCGATAATCTTTATAGTATTGAAAATGCCGCACTCTCTCATCATCTTGATCAGGCTCTCAAAGCAAACTATTTGTTTATGAAAGACAAAGATTATGTTGTGCGTGATGGTGAGGTGGTGATTGTTGATGAATTTACTGGCAGACTTAGTGAGGGCAGGCGATTTAGTGAGGGTTTACACCAAGCTATTGAGGCAAAAGAAAAGGTTGATATCAAAGAAGAATCCCAAACACTTGCTGATATTACATTTCAAAATTACTTTAGGCTTTATGACAAGCTTGCAGGTATGACTGGTACGGCACAAACAGAAGCGAGTGAGTTTTTGCAAATTTATAATCTTGATGTTGTGTCTATTCCTACCAATGTCCCTGTGCAAAGAAAAGACTTAAATGATCTTATTTATAAAAGTGAGCGTGAAAAATTTGAGGCAGTGATTGCTAAGATTACAGAGCTATATAAGCGAGGTCAACCTGTGCTTGTGGGGACAGCGAGTATTGAGCGCAGTGAATTGCTTCATGAATTACTTAAAAAAAGCAGAATCCCTCACACAATGTTGAATGCCAAGCAACACGCCAAGGAAGCAGAAATTATCAAGGATGCTGGGAAAAAAGGTGCGGTTACGATTGCCACAAATATGGCAGGGCGAGGTGTGGATATTAAAATTGATGATGAGGTGCGCGAATTAGGCGGATTGTATATTATCGGGACAGAACGGCATGAAAGTAGGCGGATTGATAATCAGCTACGAGGTCGTGCTGGACGGCAAGGAGATCCCGGAGTTAGTCAATTTTACCTGAGCCTTGAAGATTCTTTGTTGCGGATTTTTGGTAGCGACAAGCTTAAGGGTATTATGGAGCGCTTAGGGCTCGAAGATGGCGAACATATAGAATCTAGCCTTGTAACGCGTTCGGTAGAGAATGCACAAAAAAAGGTAGAAAATTTGCACTTTGAATCTCGTAAGCATTTGCTTGAATATGATGATGTAGCAAATGAACAACGCAAGGCAATTTATAAATTACGCGATGATTTGTTAAATCCTCAATATGATATGCACGAAAAAATAGAGACAAATCGTGAATCTACAATTGCATTTCTTATGCAAAAAGCAGGGGTTTTACCACAACAAACAGGTGTAGATTTTGATGTCAGTAGCCTTGTAGCTGTTGTGCGAGAAGATTTGGGTTTTGAGCCTAAGGGGTTAGAGAATCTTGAATATGAGGAATTATATGAGGCTTTGCTTAGGGAAGTAAGTCAGGCATATGAGGAGAAAATGTCGGTTGTGGATTCTGTTCACCGCAATGAGATTGAGCGTATCATTTATTTGCAAGTTCTTGATAATGCGTGGCGTGAGCATTTGTATGTGATGGATAATCTCAAAACAGGTATCGGGTTACGTGGCTATAATCAAAAAGATCCGCTTGTAGAATACAAAAAAGAAAGCTATAACTTATTTTTGGAGTTTGTAGAAAATCTCAAAATCGAAACAACAAAAACCTTGCAAATTGTGCGCCTAAAGTCACAAGATCAGGTAGAGGATTTTGCTGATAAGGTACTACAAGAACTAAAAGAAGCAAATGTAAGTTTTAATAAAGACAACACAGATGCACAAAAAAAACAGACAAAAATTGCACGCAATGATCCTTGTCCTTGTGGGAGTGGTAAAAAATATAAACTCTGTCATGGTAAAAGTGGACCAAAAAAAGGGCTTTTAGCATAATGCACAAACTTGTGTTATTTTTGCTTCCAAAATATTTGCGTTTTGATAAAACACAACCATTTATTAGTATCACCGCCATCTTAGCATTTCTTGGTGTTGGGATTGGTGTGATGGTACTTTGTGTGGCGATGGCGATTATGAATGGAATGACTAAGGAGTTTGAGCGAAAGCTTTTTGTGATGAATTATCCTTTGAGTGTGTATTCAATCACATATCAAGGTGTTGATGACAAAATCTTACAACGCCTAAAAGTAGAGTTTCCGCATTTTATCTTTAGTCCATATCTGCGATACAATGCCCTAAGTCGCGTTGGGAATGATATGAGTGCCGCTGTTATGATAGGTGTGGATATAGATTCTGAAATACAACTTAACGAGGTTGTGCGTAAGGTTTTTAGCAAACAAGATGGCACACTAGATTCTAAGGCGTTAGAGGCTTTTAAGTCTCAAGAGTTTGCGGTGCTTGTTGGTAAAGAGATTCAAAATCGCTATTTTGTTGATGTGGGTGATAAATTGGGGTTTTATTTTACTCGTGTAGAACCTAGTGCATTAGGATTGGCACCAGTAAGCAAGAGATTTGATGTTGCAGGGGTGTTTGATTCTGGGCTTAAGGCGTATAATGAAGCCTATATATATACACATTTAGGTGCATTGCAAAAAATTAGAAAGCTAGATTCTGGCTTATATGATGGAATCCATATTTTTAGCACAAATCCATTTCGAGATATTGAAATTTTAAAAGCGTTTTTGCAAGAGCATTTTCCACAAAGGGTTGGTGTAGAAGGCTGGTGGGAGCAAAATGGTAACTTTTTTTCGGCAATGGAGTTAGAAAAACGCGCACTTTTTATTGTGCTTTTGCTTATTATTTTGATGGCTAGTCTTAATATTATTAGCTCATTGCTTATGGTGGTGATGACAAGACGTAAGGAAATTGCTCTTATGTTGTCTTTGGGTGTGAGCAAAAAAGAGATTAAACAGACATTTTTTTGGCTAGGGTTATTTGTGGGTGGAAGTGGAATTATCTTTGGTGTAGTGCTTAATTTTATCGTACTTTTTGTGTTGGATACATTCCCTATCATCTCGCTACCTGTGGATGTGTATGGCACAAATAAATTGCCTCTGGATTTGTCTTTTGTGGATTTTGTTTTGACAATTTTGGGAGCTAGTATTATTGTATGTCTTTCTTCGTATTACCCTGCATACAAAGCCTCAAGGGTAGAGGCGCTAAGTGTGCTAAGAAATGAATAATTTTATAATTTCAGTTTTCTCTTAAGCTTATAAGGATACAATCGTGAAAACCTATTCTTTAGTTTGTTGTACTGAATGCGGTATTAACTCCTTTTGGTGAGACAATTTTAAAGTGTAGGAAAAAGGAGTTATAGTGAAGACAATTTATGTAGGGAATTTGGTGTATTCAGCGACTAAACAAAGTGTGCAATAGCTTTTTTCACAATTTGGTGAGGTTTTTTCTGTCAAACTTATCAATGATAGAGAAAGTGGTAGACCTAAGGGGTTTGGGTTTGTAGAAATGGAAGATGAGGCAGCACTAAAGGCTATTGAAGCCCTTGATAACAAAGACTTTGAAGGTCGCACTTTGCGCGTAAATGAAGCGCGTCCGCGAGTATAATTTATTGTCTATATGGTTGATTTTGGGAATCTTTATAGAGTCTTAAAGGCTTAAATCCTTGTGATGCATAAATTAGGGGATTTGGATTATGGAATACATAAGTTATATTGATATTTGTTTACTTATTTTGGTTGTGCTTTTGAGCGCAAAGAGTATCTATCAAGGCTTTGTGCGAAGTTTTGGCAGTTTTGTTGGATTGCTAGTGGGGATATTTTTGGCAGCACGCTTTAATGCAAAATCAGGCGAAATTTTTGGGGCACATGTTTATAATTTTTCTCCACAGGTTAATGCAATCTTAGCTTTTGTGATTGTGCTTAGTGTAGTGTGGCTTTTAGCAATTTTTGTTAGTGAAATTATTACAAGACGTTTACATAATACCGTGATTGAACGCCTCGATAGGTCTTTGGGACTTATCTTTGGATTCTGTAAATCATTTGTGTTAGTGGCGATTGTAGCATTTGGTGTGACACAGATTTCATTTGTGCATAATTTTGCGCAAAAAATGGAGCAAGAGAGTTTTTTATATCCTATTATGAAAAGCTTTGCTGTGGCGATTATGAATCTCGATATTGTGAATGAAACAACAAAAACATTAGGCGATATGGCTAAGATGAACCAAGGTGCAAAAGTCCTAGATACTATAGAATCTATGGGTGCTTTGCAACAAACCTTGCAAAAGTAGTTTTGTAAGGATTTAGTCAATACTGCAAAAATGCATTTCTTAAAAATTACAATAACACAGCAAGGGGAGTGATGTTTTCGAATTTTTATATTCAGCAACGATTAAAAAAATCTTCGCTTTTGCGAGAAATGGGAAGTAACCCATACAAAACAAACGCAAAGCGCACCATTACCAATAAAGAATTTTTACAAAAATATAATTTTCTCCATAATGAAGGTTCAAATACTCAAGATTCACACAGCAGGGAAACAATCGTAGGGCGTGTGCGTTTTATGCGCTTAATGGGTAAAGCGTGTTTTATTAAGATTCAAGATCAGAGTGCGACTTTGCAGGCATATGTGAGTAAAAATGAATTAGGTGATCGCTTTGAGGAAGTGAAAAAGATTCTTGAAGTCGGGGATATTGTTAGTATTATGGGTTTTGCTTTTGTAACAAAAACAGGTGAGCTTAGTATTCATGCACTTGAGTTTGAAATTTTGAGCAAGGCAATTGTGCCATTGCCAGAAAAATTTCATGGGTTAAGCGATGTGGAGCTACGCTATCGTCAACGATATGTAGATTTGATTGTGAATGCAGAAGTGCGTGAGGCTTTTATTTTGCGTAGCAAGATTATTGCATGCATTCGAGATTTTTTTGATTCTAAAGGCTTTTTGGAAGTGGAAACACCTATGCTACACCCAATTCCTGGCGGAGCAAATGCCAAGCCTTTTGTTACTCATCATAATGCCCTGGGTGTGGAGCGTTATCTTCGTATCGCGCCAGAATTATATCTTAAACGTCTTATTGTTGGTGGGTTTGAAGCCATTTATGAGATAAATCGGAATTTTAGAAATGAAGGAATAGATGCGACACATAACCCCGAATTTAGTAGTATCGAGTTTTATTGGGCATATCATACTTTCGAGGATTTGATGATACTTACTAGAGAACTTTTTAGCTTTTTGTTTGAAAAACTAGGTTTATCTTCTAAGCTTCCTTGGGGAGA
Source organism: Helicobacter equorum (assembly GCF_900198655.1). GTDB lineage: Bacteria > Campylobacterota > Campylobacteria > Campylobacterales > Helicobacteraceae > Helicobacter_F > Helicobacter_F equorum. The sequence goes on from NZ_FZPO01000011.1 coordinate 8,541, forward strand.
GTATGAGATTGATTTTAGTCAATGGCAAAGCGTTAGCTATAAAGAATCTCTTAGTCAAATTGGTGGTATAGATTCTGAGATTGTGCATGATAAAGCAAAGTTAGAGGCATTTTTGCGCACAAATGGCGTGAAACTTGAATCTAATTTGAGTTATGGCAAACTTCTTGATGAGGCATTTAGTGAATTTGTGGAGCCAAAACTTATTAATCCAACATTTATTACAAATTATCCCATAGAACTTAGTCCATTAGCGCGTAGAAGTGAAACACGAAGTGATGTGGCAGAGCGTTTTGAGCTTTTTATCGGTGGCAAAGAGATTGCTAATGGCTTTAATGAACTCAATGATCCACTTGACCAAAAAGAACGCTTTGAAGAACAAGTGCGTCAAAAAGATGCAGGTGATGAAGAAGCGCAATATATGGATGAGGATTTTGTGTGGGCATTGGGCTATGGTATGCCCCCTACTGCAGGTGAAGGTATAGGAATAGATCGTTTGGTAATGCTACTTGCTAACCAAAGAAGTATTAAAGATGTGATTTTATTTCCGGCACTTAAACCTTCTAAGCTAAATTATGATATACTGCTAGAAGATACTAAAGATTATTAGGAGAATATAATGAGTTATTACTTGGAGCAAGATTCAGAATTATTTTCGCTTATCAATAAAGAATTGGTGCGTCAAAATACACATTTAGAGATGATCGCAAGTGAAAACTTCACATTTCCAAGCGTGATGGAAGCTATGGGAAGTATCCTCACAAATAAATACGCTGAGGGTTATCCGGGGAAGCGTTATTATGGTGGATGTGAATTCGTTGATGAGATAGAAAATTTGGCTATTGAGCGTGCCAAGAAACTTTTTGGTTGTGCACATGTTAATGTGCAGCCACATTCTGGGTCACAAGCAAACGGCGCTGTATATGCCGCATTGCTTAAACCATATGATAAAATTTTGGGTATGGATTTAAGTCATGGTGGGCATTTGACACATGGTGCTAAAGTAAGTGTGAGTGGGCAGCTTTACCAAAGTTTTTTTTATGGTGTGGAGCTTGATGGATATATAAATTATGACAAAGTTGCAGAATATGCTAAAGTCGTGCAACCAAAGATTCTTGTGTGTGGATTTTCTGCGTATACTAGAGAGTTAGATTTTAAGCGTCTTAGAGAGATAGCGGATAGTGTCGGGGCACTGCTTATGGGTGATGTTGCGCATGTGGCAGGATTGGTTGTGGCCGGAGAATATCCTAATCCATTCCCTCATTGCCATGTCGTAACGACAACTACACACAAGACTTTGCGTGGTCCTAGGGGCGGTATGGTTATGACAAATGATGAGGAACTTGCCCAAAAGATTAATAAGGCCGTATTCCCCGGATTACAAGGTGGTCCATTAGTGCATGTTGTTGCTGGTAAAGCTGCTGGGTTTTTAGAGAATCTAAAACCTGAGTGGAAAGACTATGCTAAACAAGTTAAACTCAATATCAAAACTTTGGCACAAGTTTTGGTTGAGCGAGGCTATGAGCTTGTAAGTGGTGGGACAGACAATCATCTTATTTTGATGAGTTTTCTTGATAAGGATTTCAGCGGTAAAGATGCGGATTTGGCATTGGGTAATGCCGGTATCACGGTGAATAAAAATACCGTTCCAGGTGAGAAACGATCCCCATTTGTAACAAGTGGTGTGCGTATAGGATCTCCTGCATTGACAGCAAGGGGTATGAAAGAAAAAGAATTTGTTTATATTGGATCAAGAATTGCCGATGTTTTAGATGATATTTCTAATGCAGCTTTGCAACATAAGATTTTTGAAGAGATCAAGGAATTTAGTAAGGATTTTGTTATTTATGATAAGCCTATCTTTTAAAATTTGTGGTGATATGATTGAGGTGAGGTAAAGACAATGACAGAAATGGACTTAAAGCTTATTAAGATAGATACCTCACATTATTACCAAAAACAAACCAGTATAGGACAAAAAATTGTCTATTCCGGTAGGATTTTGTATGATAAGTTTCAGAGAGTGGATTCTATGCTAACCTCTACAATCATACGAAAGCATTGGAATAAAGAACTTACGATTGCACATTCTTTGATACTTAAAGATAACAAGGTCGAGAATATCGTTTTTGATTACAATGGACGCAATGCCGAGAGATTCTATCATAAGGCACAATTACTTCTACGCAACGAAGGTTTTATTAATTTCACTGCCTATACGACAAAAACTCCTGGACACTTACATCTTTATGTACATAAAGGACATACAGAGCTTGGAGAAGGTAAGAGGTTGGCACGCACACTATCTATGAAGCTTTCGCAGACTTGTCCGGTAGAGTGGCGCGTGTTTCCAAACGATGATTTACCACAAAATTTCAATATTCTTGTGCTACCTTATGGAGTTTTTGCCAAGGAGCGGGGTGCTTCTTGGTCTAAATACATGTAGCATGCACGAGAATAAAAGGAGATATGATGGAAGACAAAAGAGAATTTAATGATATTTTGATTGATGATAGAGCGCAGTACCAAAATCGTAGCAAAAAAATAATGCTCCTTGTAGTTGCGGCAGCTGTGTTGCTTATTATATTATTGGTTTCTGCAATTGCTATGAGTGGTGATGATGATAAGGTATCAACTAAGCAAATTGCTCACGAAAATGGTTTGCAACAACAAACTCCAGAATCTGATACACAAGCAACTATGCAAAATACAGAATTTCAACCTGTGCAAACAACAGATCTTGCGGCAAATGATAGATTTGAACAGATTGTTAAGCAGATTCAGGATAGGCAAACTACGCAATCTGCAGAACATGCACCCCAGGTTTCCCAAGATCCAATTTTAGAAGTGGCATCTCAAGGGACATTGAGCACACCTGTAGTGGTCCAACCCACACAACCTACCAAACCTCCTAAATCAGAATCTAGCACACCTACTGCTGTGCCTTCAAAACCTATACAGACGCAATCTGCACCAAAACAACAAACTCCGCAACCAACGACTAAGCCTATACAAGTAGCGCAACCCACACAGCCTCTACAACCACAGAGACAACCCCAACAGGTAGCACAAAGCACACAGCCTGTCGCTAATACCAAACCGGCACCTGTTACGCAAATACCACAAACTTCTTTGAGTGTTGATAAAAGCAGAAATGGGCAAGTGGCACAAAAAGGACATTACATACAAGTAGGATCTTTTGAAAATACTCCAAACAAAGAGTTTCTTAATAAAATTAATAATTATAGCTATCGTGTCTATGGTGCACAAAATACCACGAAATACCTTGTTGGTCCTTATCAATCTCGCACAGATGCAAATCGCGATATACTCAAACTCAAAACAGATATGGGAGATCAAGTTTTTTATTACGAAGTTAAGTAATACATAACGATGTGTTCTTTTGTTTTGATTGGGGTAGCGGGATTCGTTGCTCCTAGGCATTTGCGAGCCATTAGGGATACGCACAATAATTTGTATGCAGCTATTGATACAAGTGATTGTGTAGGGATTTTGGATAGTTATTTTCCTAATGCTAGATTTTTTCTTTCTTTAGAATCTTTTCATACTCATAAACCAACACATTCCATTGAATACATGAGTATTTGCACACCTAATTTTTGGCACAAAAAACATATAGAATTCGCACTTACACATGGTATGCACGCAATTTGTGAAAAACCAGTAGTACTACATACTACCCAAGCCTTAGAGCTTATGAAGCTAGAGCGTGATAGTGGCAAAAGTATTAGCACAATTTTGCAACTTCGCCTTCATCCACGGATTATATCTCTTAGAGAAAATATCCTTGCACACCTTGAGGAAAATCCTCACCATATTTTTGAAGTGGATTTGAGTTATATTACTGCACGAGGATTATGGTATTTTGAATCATGGAAGGGTGATGCAAATAAAAGTGGTGGGTTAGCTTGTAATATAGGCATACATTTATTTGATGTGCTATGTTTGTTGTTTGGAGAGTGTCAAGAAAATATTTTACACTATAGCTCTCCTAGCACAGCCTGTGGATTTTTAGGGCTAAAACATGCGCGCGTGCGTTGGTTTTTATCCATTGATGGGACATTACTTCCAGAATCTAGAGGCAATATTTATCGTTATATGCGTGTCGATACACAAGAGGTAGAATTTACGCAAGGCTTTGAAGATTTACACACAAAAAGTTATGAAGAGATTCTTGCTAATAGAGGCTTTGGTTTGGAGAGCACTATGCCAAGTCTTGCGCTTATGGAGCGTATAAGAGAGTTAGATCCTATTGGTCTTAAAGGAGATTATCACCCATTGGCTAAAGGGTTGGCATGATGGAGTATTTTGCGCACCCAAGCAGTATCATCGATGAAGGCGCGGTGATTGGCAAAGATTCTAAGATTTGGCATTTTTGTCATATTTTTGGCTCAAGCGCGATTGGTGTAAATTGTTCGATAGGGCAAAATTGTATGATCGCCCAAAACGTGCATATAGGCAATAATGTCAGAATCCAAAACAATGTCAGTATTGTGGAGGGTGTGAGAATCTGTGATGATGTCTTTATCGCACCAAGCGTGGTTTTTACAAATATTAAAAATCCTCGTGCATTTATTTCTCGCAAACATCAATATATACCCACTTTGCTTGAGAGAGGCTGTTCTATTGGTGCAAATGCTACAATTATTTGTGGTAATACTATAGGAGCATATGCTCTTATAGGGGCTGGAGCGGTTGTTAGCCATAATGTCCCAGCATATGCACTTGTTACGGGCAATCCTGCGCGCATTGTTGGTTGGGTGGATAAAGCTGGTGTGAAGTTGGAATTTAGGCAAAATCGTGCGTATGATAGTCTTGATTCTAGTGTATATGAAATGCGTGATGGCATGGTGGTGCAAATTGAAGTATAACTCTAGACTTGATACTACAATCGCGGTCATAGGATTGGGCTATGTTGGCACACCATTAGCGTTTGCTTTGGCTAAACATTTTAGGGTCATTGGATTTGATACTAATCCTAAACGCATACAAGATCTGCAGCATGGTTTTGATGAACATACACAAGAACATTTTATACCACCAAAGTCTTTGCATTATAGTAATACACAACAAGATCTTATGCAGGCTACGATATTTATTATCGCCGTGCCAACACCAATTTTTGCTGATAAAACTCCAGATCTTAGATATTTGGATGAGGCTTCTAAAATCGTGGGTGGTGTGCTTAAAAAAGGCGATATGGTGGTGTATGAATCTACAACCTATCCGTTTTGCACACGAGAATATTGTGGCAAGGTTTTGCAAAAAAGCTCTTCTTTGGTGCTAGATAGGGATTTTTTCATCGGCTATTCTCCTGAGCGTATTAATCCAGGTGATAATGCACATACCCTCCAAACCATTACTAAAATTATTGCTACAGACACACCTCAAGCAAGGCAAAGAATGGAGATAATGTATGGTAGCGTGGTAGATTCTCTGTATGTTGCTCCTAGTATTGAGGTAGCCGAGATGGCAAAGCTTATTGAAAATGCGCAACGTGATCTGAATATCGCCTTTGTTAATGAAGTGGCGATGATGTGTGATAGATTGGGTTTGAGTGCCAATGCGGTGCTTGAAGCTGCCAAAAGTAAATGGAATTTTTTGCCATTTACGCCTGGACTTGTGGGAGGACATTGTATCAGTGTAGATCCTTATTATCTCTCATATATTTTACAAATGTGTGATTACAAACCAAAAGTTCTTAGTATGGGACGCCTTGTCAATGAGCGAATGCCGACATTTCTTGCCAAAAAGCTTACCAGTATTGCTCAAGATTGCGGACTTGTGGTATCAAAAAGTAAGATATTGTTATTGGGCTTAGCATTTAAGGAAAATTGTCGCGATATGCGTAATTCTAAAACCCCTATTTTGCGTAAAAAACTTAAAAAATATGGTTTTAAGGTCAAGGTATACGATCCTTTGATTGATAGAGCACAGGCAAAGCAAATGTTTGGTTTTAAGCCTTTAAAATCTTTGGAGCATAAGAAGTTTGATATTATCGTGCTACTTAATGCCCATGATGTGTTTATGGACATTGATTTGCGAGAGTATGTGTATGCAAAGCATAGTATTTTTGATATGAAAGGCGTTTTGCCTTATGCCACCCACAGGCTGTAATATAAATATCCCAAAAACAAAATGCCAAGAATAAGAGAGATACAATAAGCAATAAAAGAGCGTATGGCAAAAAGTGAAATAATAAGATAGCTTATAAAAAGCCATAGCGGTGTAAAAACCTCAATAGAATCTAATTTAAGATGAAACAATGCTCTCAAAGGTGTATCAAAAATCCAGCCAATTTTTAGCATATGTGCAACAACACTTATGGGGAAAAAAATTACAAAAATAAGTGTAATTGGAATAGAGATAATAGTATAGGAGCTAAAGTATGGGAAGAAAAAATGCACCAAAATTAGCATATTGACAAAAATTGTGAAATTAAAAACAAGTGGGAGAAACAAAAAATTATATATAAAAGAGCGTGATGAGAATCTATAGTAGTGCAAAAATACATAAATATAAAAGACTCCAAAAAATGAGAGAAAAAAGCCAATGCTAAACATAAGCCGCGGGAAAAAACTCATACACAAAATCCCTATCATAAATAAAAACTTAAATTGCAAAATCCTAACTCCAAAATACACCATCATAAACCCTATGCACGCCATAACCCACGCTCGCAGAAATGATGGAGAAAAATTAAGCACAACAAGGTAGGCAAAAAGCACAACAAGCAGTAATATGCCAATATCAAAAAACTTATTACGATAAGGAAAAAATCTATGCAATGGCTTGTATAAAAGATGTAATATAAAACCCAACACAAGACTTAAGATTCCTAGATGAAAGCCACTAATTGCGATAAGATGCGCAATGCCAATGGTATTACTAAAATCTCTTAAGGTTTTTGGGAGAAAGTCAGCAATATATAGTGTTTTGTAAAATGATCCAAGGAGAGAATTTGTGTGTTGTGAATCTATAAACTCACGAAACGTATTGCGATAATCTTGTGTAGATTCCAAAGAAATACTAAAACTTGTGATAAAACAAGATTGAAGATATTGCCAGAAGCTACATTGGGCAGGTTTGCCATAGATTCTTAGGTGCATGTGCAAGAGATTTTTGATTGCTTCTTTGGAAGTTGTATAAAAAATTGCTCCAGATTCTGTGCGGATTTTAAGGACTTGATAAGTGGAGTTTGTCTTAGGTGAGATTTTTGGGTATTGTGCAATAACTTGTCCGTGTATGGTAATTGGTGTTTTTGAATCTAGCGTGTTATAGTGCCAATATTGGAGTGTGAGATTTATGGCAAATATACCCAAACAAAATGCAAGAAATACTATCCATTGTGCTTTGGTATCAAGTATGGCGATGGGTGAGAGTGTATTGGAGTATGTGGTGTCAGCTGTATAGGTGTGCAAAACAAACTCCTTATATACTTGCTTGGTTTGACTAATCAAGCAAGTATAAGATTTAGCGGTTTGTGGGTTGTATGTCCTTGTTGTCGGCAAGTTGTTCGCGTTGCACCTTATCTAAAAATGCGATGAGGGCTTGTGCGGCTTGTAGATATGCTTTGGCACTTTGGCTTTGTGGCTCAAAAAATACGATAGGCTTGCCATTGTCTCCACCTTCTCGGACTTTTGGCTCTAGAGGTATATGCGTGATTGTCGTTGTGTTATATTGTGTTGCGATACTTTGGCTTGTGCCCTTACCAAAAATATCATATTCTTGCCCACAACTTGAGCAGATAAAACCACTCATATTTTCGATAATTCCAGCGATTGGAATATTGAGCTTACTAAACATATCTAAACTTCTTGCACTATCATCTAGGCTTACTTTTTGTGGTGTAGTTACCACAATTCCCGCACTTACAGGCACACTTTGAGCAAGGGTGAGTTGCGCATCGCCTGTGCCTGGTGGCATATCAATGATAAGCACATCAAGATCACTCCACAAAACATCCGTGAGCATTTGCTCAATCGCCCTCATTACCATAGGTCCACGCCATATGAGACTTTGCCCCTCATCATAAAGCACACCTATACTCATCATTTCCACACCATAGGCTTTGAGTGGAATTACTTTCTTTTTGGATTCATCAACCATAGCTTTATTGGCGTGTAAGCCAAGCATACGAGGGATATTTGGTCCATAAATATCCGCATCAAGCAACCCTACCCGCTTGCCTTCTTGGGCTAGAGCTATGGCGAGATTCGTGCTTGTTGTGGATTTACCCACGCCACCCTTTCCTGAACTCACCATAACAAATGATTTGATTTGTGGAGCAAGGTTTTTGGTTTTTGGGGCAGGTTTTGAAGCTGGCTGTGGGGTAGAGATGTTGATACTTACTTCTTCTACTCCTGCATTTTTTAATGCAAGCTTGATGGCATTGCCAAGCTGCAAAAGGATTTCATCAGAGCTTGAAGGAATGGCAATATCAATGCGTGGTGGCGTGGATTTTGTATCGATCCCTTTAAGAAAGCCAAAACTTACAATGTCTTTTTGAAAATTAGGATAAATGACACTTTTTAGTGCATTTGTAATAGTTTCTTGTAGCATAATAATCCTTAATACGATTTTTTGAGGAATATGTGTATGCCATAGCGTCCACCACCCATAAAAAAGAGTGCAAGACAAGGCAGGATATATAAAAGTTGGTGTTCAATAACCCATCCTCCAGTATTATCTAGACTAAAGATACTAAATCCAAACACACTATAAATAGCTATAAGCATTGTGAAAATTTCCACAAGTGCCGCTAAACGTACTCGATATCCTATGAGAATCAAAAGTGGTGCAAGAATCTCACCAACATACACGCCATACGCCATAAAGGTTGGTAAGCCTCGAGATTCTAAGAGTTCACTAACGCCATCGATGCCATATTGTAATTTAAAGATACCATGAAATAACATAAGCCCACCTACGCACACGCGTAAGATCAGTTTGCCAAAGTCGTGATGTATCATAAAAATCCTTTGAGAGTGAAAATATAAAATATAAACATAAAGGCAAGATTATAGAAAATATTTTTTAATATCGTGCTAGATTTTGGGATTTTGTGCTAGATACCTTGGGGATAGTTATGAAGTGTGAGCTTTTATATTAGGCTAAGTTTTGAAAGCGATACAGCTGTTCTAAGTCTGATTGTTCATGTTCTAACAACATCATTTTTTTATCAATCCCACCGGCATATCCTGTGAGCTTTTTATTTGTTCCAATCACTCTATGGCAAGGAATGATAATGGCGATGGGATTGCGTTTTAGTGCTCCACCAATGGCTTGGGCTGACATCACATTTTTGTGTGTTTGTTTTGCTACTTCTTTTGCGAGTTCTCCATAGCTACAAACTTCCCCATATGGAATCTGTGTGATGAGATTCCATACAAGCTTCCCAAACGCACTGCCATGAGGATTAAGCGGAAGTTCATTAATGTTTGGATTCTTCTTTGCAAAATATTGTTGTAGCCACTGCTTTGCATGTAAAAGGACCACATCATCGTGTTTTACTTGTATGTATTGGGTTATGGATTTTGTGTTTGCAGATTCTGTATGAAGTTTTGGTAGATGTATTGTTTGCCCCAAAAACCATAAACCTATGAGTTTGTGATCTTTGCTAGCAAGTCTTATTTTCCCAAGTAAACTCTGATACAAAGTCGTGTAAATCATAATGACTCCAAAAAATACAAATACCACTATAAGGTATAAAAATAGTCATCCTACTATCCCTACATGTATTAGAGATACTTTGGATTTTTCCATAACATTACAGGTTTAGATTCTATTCCCCAGTTTTTTGGATGGTTTTCATTAATTTCAAAAACAATAGAACATTCAAGATTGAATGGCTCTTGGCGCAAATCAAGTGTCCTTCCTTGCGTAGGTAAGATTTCAGTGTTATTGTTTTTACCTATGTCATTAGTGATAAGGGCGTATTTAAATTTTGATAAAATACCAATAAATTCTTTAATTTTGGCGATTGGCAAGTGTTGTAAGACGTCTTTGCAAAGTAATAAATCCGCACTAGGGAGCTTATTAAAGTCCCCGTCATATAGTTCAAAAGAAATATTTTCCTTGGCATAAGCACGAGTGTTAGCATTAATTACAAATGATGCCACATCGAAGCCTTGATATTTGATTCCATTAAAATTGATATTTTTAGAAAACTGCCAATCGCCACAACCTGCATCTACTATACTTGTGATATTGTAGGTAGTGAAAAAATTTTGTAAAAACGCTACATAATCTTGACATAGCGTTTCACTTGAACCACTCCCAGAGCCATTACCCCAATAGTTTGTTTCATAAACAATATCAAAGAGCATATTGAGATTGTCTTTTTCTTGTTTAAGTAAAAGTGTTTTGATAAATTGTAACTCGTTGTTAACCTCTGCTAACCCCCCCCCCTAATAATCTTCTTCTAAGATTTTTTAAGATTGTTTTTGATTTCATCATACACTCCTTTTGGTTTAAAATATTATAATTTAGAATTTTGTCAATCATAGATCCCATTATTTTTACCTAAAATACAACACCAAATATGGCAGAAGCTCGCCAATAACGGCTTTGGAAATCTTTTGTACGGATGTGTGGTTGTAAGTCTGGTTGTTCAGGATCTCTTAGTGTGCTATTAAGATCTCCCATCACAAAGCGTAACCCAAAACTAAAGGTATTGCGCATACGAATGCCAAGCCCTGCTCCATAGATGATGCCTTGATAGGTGTTTGTGAGTGACCAATCATTTTCTGTAGCACTTTTGTAAAATACATCTTTGATAGAATGATAGGCGTATCCACCCATAGCTTGTATATAAAAGGACTTTGCCTGCAAACCGATGACCACTGGCACTTGCACACCCCAACCATTAAAGCCTGTTTCACTTAGGAGTTTGCTTCCACCAGGTAAGTCAGTAGGTGTGGTTGCAAATGCATTGCTATTGCCTTTTTCTCGGATATAGATAGGCACGGTAATTTCTACACCCACATAAGGATACACGCCACGCATACTAGAGACAGACATAATGTAGCTAGAATATCCAATGTCCGCTGAATGCAAGAATGTTTCACCAAGTTTGGCATATGAGTAACCAAGCATACCTTCATTGTAGAGAATCCAACGTGTAGTGCCATCACTACTTGCTCGTATCACTCGCCCTGAGCCAAAGTTTGAAAGTATAGAATTTTCATAGCTTTTATATTGCGAGAATGCATTTGTTGCACCAAACATTGCGGATAATCCAACGAGAAATAACATCATCAATAATCGCATTTTAGATCCTTTTAGCAAAATAACTAAACTTATAGATTCGCATTATAACCATAAAAAACCATACTTAGCTTAAGAGACTCGCACTCACTATAAGCAGTTGGGATAATATCGTGCAAAAAATGCTATAATGTAGTTTTGAATGCGTTAATTTGACAAGCAAGGACTTTTTAGCAATATGTTTTTTCGTTTTATCATTACGTATTACTTGAAGTATTTTTTTATCATATTTCTTGCTTTGGAACTTTTTTTTGTGGCTATTGACACATTGAAATATGTAGATGATTTGCCAGATTCTGCGAATCTTTTTATTTTGTTTTTGTTTTATGATAGCATCTATGCGATGAGCTACACACTCCCTATATCACTTGTGCTTAGTGCCATTATGTTTCTTATTACATTTCTAAAGAGCAACCAACTTACCGCACTTTTGGCATTAGGATATTCTCGATTGCAGATTCTAAAGCCTGTTGTGTTGGTTGCAAGTTTGATTACTTGTTTGCATATTGGACTTGATTGCACTTCATTTGCGTATGCCCAAGAGAGTGCAGAATCTATTGTTAGTAATCAAGCTGTGCTCAATACACGCCAAGATGTGTTGGTAAAATTTGATAACAAATATATTTTTATGGGCAAGATTTATCCTCTAGAAAATGGTGGTGCAAAAGCCGAGCGAATCAAGATTTTTGAGTTAGAAAATCGTGAATTGCGTAGTTATTATGAGGCAAAAACTGCCCTTTTCATAGATGATGTTTGGCGTCTTGATGATGTGGCATATTTGGTGATTAATGATAAACTTGAGTTAGGTGGCACCGCACTTACTAAGACGGCATTACCTCAATTAGAAGTGCTAAAAGGTTTTCGTCCAAAGGTTCTTGATACATTTTCTCAAGACAAGCCCACCGTTTCTATCCTTGATGCGATCGATACGCTTTTTATTTCTTTTGAGCAAGGCACAAATACAATTAAAATGCGCGCTATTTTGTATGCTCTTGTGATTGTGCCATTTTTTGTGCCGTTAAGTATTTTTATCATCGCAACTTTTATTCCATCACTTGCGCGTTATGGGAATCTTGCACTGATTAGTTTTGCATGTATCGTAGGCGCACTTATCATATGGGGATTGTTTTTTTCGTTTTCAGAGTTAAGTATCAGTGGAATTTTACAGCCAGAGTTTGGCGTTTTGCTCCCATTTTTTATTTTGTTTTGTGTAAGTATGTATTTTTTACGAAAAATCAATACAAAGTTTATCTAAATTAAAACTTTTTAGATTTTTTTTACTCAAAACAAGGCATAATAAGCGTGATTTTCGAATACATCTGAAAGGTAGTTTTATGGAGAGTGTAAATATAACAGAGAGAGTTTTTACCTTTGTAGGGACATTGTATCCACATTCTTGGGAGCATATTTTCTCACATCATGATTTTGTCGTGGCAGCTTATACTATGTTTATCACCTTTATATTGCTCGTTTGTGCATCACTAGCTACTAGTAAAATGCAACTTGTACCTAGCGGTATTCAAAATGTTTTTGAAACGCTTATAAGTGGCGTGATTAATTTTGCCAAGGATATTGTAGGTGAGGAGGTTGCGCGTAAATATTTCCCACTTGCTGCAACTATTGGATTATTTGTTTTGGCGGCTAATCTTATTGGGATTATTCCAGGTTTTGAAGCGCCTTCATCAAGCCTCAGTTTTACGCTTGTCTTGGCACTTGTTGTGTTTGTGTATTATCACATCGAGGGAATTAAAGCGCAAGGTGTAGGAAACTATTTCAAACATTTTGCGGGACCTGTTTGGTGGCTTATTCCTCTTATGTTGCCTGTGGAGATTATTTCGCATTTTTCTCGTATCGTTTCACTTTCATTTCGTTTGTTTGGGAATATCAAGGGTGATGATATGTTCTTGCTTATTATGCTTGTACTTGTGCCTTGGGTAGTGCCTGTGTTACCTTTTGCAATTTTGGCATTTATGGCATTTTTGCAAGCTTTTGTGTTTATGATACTCACATATGTGTATTTGCATGGAGCTGTTCTTGTAGATTCTGACCATTAATGGTTGTTTCTACCTTGAAAACCTATCTTATTACACCAGAAGTTACGTTTTCTTATTTTCAAACCCTCCCTTCTATTTTAGAATTTTTTTCTCCTGATTATGCGATGTATCGTAGTGCTAATAGGATGTTTGCCAAAGATTTTGCCCTGCTTTGTCGTGCACGAAATATCACTTGTTTTATAAATTCACAAGGTTTTGATGATGAAGTCTTAGATTCTGTATTGCCTTATTTTGATGGGATTCATTTAAAAAGTAGCGCCTTTTTTCTTATCAAGCATTTTAGCTCGCAGTGTATGGTGGGCTTTAGTGCGCATACACCACAAGAGGTGCAAGATGCTTTGCAAAATGGCGCACACTATGCTATGTTAAGTCCTATTTTTGCTACGCCTAACAAAGGTACACCACTTGGTGTGCATACATTGCAAACTTTAGATTCACACACGCTCTCTCATACTTTTGCACTCGGAGGGATTGATACCCCGCTTAAGGTCAAGCAATTAGCAAGGATACACAATCTATATGGTTTTGCATCGATTCGGTACTTTTTAGGGGAGAAATAGAGGCATTTTGTTACAATACAAAACCTAAAAATTTGAGGTATTGAGAGATGAAGCATTTTTGGAATTCTATATTTTTTAAAATTACACTTTTGTTTTGTGCAGCGCTACTGGGGTTTTTTGCACTCTCATATTTTTTTATCAAAGATAAAATCGAAGAAGATCAACACCTTAATGCTATCAAGTATAACCAAATTGTGATGATGCTTAATGAGATTGGGCAACTTGGCAGTGGCGGTGATGTTGTGAAAAAATACCTGCATGATTTGGGTTTTATCGAGGTGAAAGAAAGTCTTAGAGAGCAATTATATGGGGAAGATGAGATTCCACAAGGTTTTGTGGGCACGATAGCCAAGATTCGCAATACCAAAAATGGGATTTATATTTTAATCCAAAATAACACCGAATCAATTTTGTATCGAGATGGGACGCAAGGCTCTTATGATCGTTTTTATCTTATCACTCTTGCAGGGATTTTGATGCTAACATTTCTCTATGTGCTGTTATTAAAGGCACTTATCCCACTTAATACATTGCGATCAAAAATTGCCAACATTAACTCTATGCAAGTGGATTATATTCGCACTAAACGCAACCCAAAAGATGAGATTGAGCTTTTGGCAAATGAATTTTATAAGTTTTCAAATAAGGTCAAGGCACTTAATGAATCGCGCCTTTTGTTTTTGCGATCTATTATGCATGAGCTTAAAACTCCTATCACTAAGGGACGTATTACTGCTGAAATGGTTGAGAATCCACAACAAAAAGATCGTCTTTGTTCAGTATTTAGTCGTCTAAATGAGCTTATTTCGGAGTTTGCTAAGATAGAGCAACTCGTTTCGCGTATGTATACGATTAAAAAAAGTGAGTTTGTGTTAGAGGATTTGATCGAGCAGACTCGACATATGTTGTTTGTAGATTCTACACTCCCAAACCCTATCATACTCAAATCTCCTTATGCCCTTATCAAAGCGGATTTTGAGCTTTTTGCTATTGCTATAAAAAATATGATTGATAATGCTATGAAGTATGGCAATGATGGTAAGGTGTGTATTTATACTCAAGGAGATGGTTTGTGCATAGAGAATCTTGGCAATCCTTTAAAATTTGGATTAGATGAGTATTTTAAGCCTTATTTTCGAGATTCTAAAAAAAATATCCAAGGATTTGGACTTGGTATGTATATTATTAAAAACATTTTGGATAACCAAAACTTTAGGCTAAAATATATCCATGAAGAGGGTAAAAATATTTTCATTATCAAAGGTTGTGTAGTTGAAAACTTTTGTGATCTCAAAAACCGCCCTGCAAAACCAGAGCTTACTCAAAGCACACTTTAACATATAAGGAGAGAGTATGTTTAGACGATTAAGGCGCACAAGATTACATACGCATTTGCGAGATTTAGTGCGTGAAAATAGTGTGAGTGTAAGTGATTTTATTTACCCACTTTTTGTTGTAGAAGGTAGCGGTATAAAACGCGAAGTACCTTCGTTACCAGATGTATTTCAGATGAGTATTGATGAGGTGCTTAAAGAAATCGAAGTATTGTGCAAGCTTGGAATCTATCATATCATTCTTTTTGGGATTCCAGATCATAAAGATTCTTGTGGCAGTGAAGCATTGAGTGATAATGGCATTATTGCCAAGGCTTTGCGCGCGATTAAACAATATGTGCCACAAATGTTTGTGAGTGTGGATCTATGCTTTTGTGAATATACAGATCACGGACATTGTGGGATCTTGGATAAAAATGGTATTGTAGATAATGATGCGACTTTGGAAATTCTCGTGCAACAAGCCATTGTACTTTGTGTAAGTGGTGCAGATATGATAGCCCCTAGTAGTATGATGGATGGTTGCGTGGAGGCCTTGCGTTTTGGGTTAGATAAGGCAGGATTTTCACATATACCTATTATGGCGTATTCTACAAAATTTGCTAGTGCGTATTATGGACCATTTCGCGATGTCGCTCAATCCGCACCGAGTTTTGGGGATCGCAAAACCTATCAGCAAGATCCAGCTAATAGGCGTGAGGCGATTTTAGAAAGCCTTAATGATGAGAGTGAGGGTGCAGATATTTTAATGGTAAAACCTGCTTTGGCGTATCTTGATGTCGTGCGTGATATACGCGAACGCACATTGCTACCTTTGGCTGTGTATAATGTGAGCGGGGAATACGCAATGCTTAAACTAGCACAAAAAGCAGGGGTTATTGATTATCCAAAAGTGCTTATGGAAACTATGCTTTGCTTTAAGCGTGCTGGTGCAGATATTATCATTTCATACCATACTAAAGAAGTTGCAAACATCTTGCAGGAGTTTTGATGAAAACACAAAATAAATTTTTTCAACGATTAGTCTTTGGTGTCGTAGCAGTTGTTGTGGTAAGTGCGGTTTTTGTGTTAAGTCAACCAAAAACACAAGAATCTAGCACGACAAACACATCCACAGAGGAGGTAGTGAGTGAATCTATGCAAGAGAGCAATAATAGCGAGTTGCAATCCCCTGAAATTTTAGAGGTTAAAGATGAATCTAGCGTAGATTATCATCTAGATTCACAGGCTTTACTTCAAACACAATCTAGCGATGTGGCTACCACCTCACCTACTGCAGAATCTAGTGATGTTCCAAAGACATTGGTTGTGTGCGAAAATGATGTAGCAGTGTATGATCGAGATGGGCGATCTGTGATTGGGAGTGCCTTTGTAGGTTTGATAGGTGAAGAGGTAGGGCAAATAGATGATAAAGTCGTGTTACATATCACAAGCTATCACAATGGCACACAAATGTTGTATGCAGATTCTAAGTTTGATACGCCTATGCTGAAAGTATATGGGTTAGATTCTACTATGAGTTTAGAAGTAGCTATTGCTAAAAAAGATTTACACCAACATAATGACACGCCTTGTGAG
>NZ_FZPO01000084.1 GCF_900198655.1 Helicobacter equorum
GCCACATCATCAGGGTCATTCGGACAAGCCAAAATTGGTTCTTTAATCTCTGCAAGATCAATCTCAATTACTGCCGCGTATTCTGCATCACTATCAGGCTCCAAAAGCACAGGATTATTGATCCATTCTTGCATTTTTTGTGCACGTCTACGTAGAGTTTCAGCATTTTGATACCCATCTTTAATCATAGCTTCAATAAGTGCGATGTTTGAGTGCAAATACTCAATGATAGGCTCTTTATTGAGACGCACACTACAAGCCGCAGCACTTCTTTCTGCACTTGCATCACTAAGCTCAAAGGCTTGTTCAACTTTGAGATCTCCCAGTCCTTCGATTTCTAGGATTCTACCGCTAAAGATATTTTTTTTACCTTTTTTCTCCACGGTTAAAAGTCCTTGCTTGATTGCATAGTAAGGAATTGCATTAACCAAATCTCGCAATGTGATACCCGGATTTAGTTTGCCCTTAAATCGCACAAGCACAGATTCTGGCATGTCAAGAGGCATTGTACCTGTAACTGCTGCAAATGCTACAAGCCCACTTCCTGCCGGAAAAGAGATGCCAATTGGGAAGCGTGTGTGTGAGTCCCCACCTGTGCCAAGTGTATCTGGTAGGCAGAATCTATTAAGCCAAGAGTGAATAACACCATCTCGAGGACGCAAGGCTACCCCACCTTTTGATGACATAAATTCTGGCAATGTGGCATGTAGACTTACATCTGACGGTTTTGGGTATGCGGCAGTGTGGCAGAAGCTCTGCATTACAAAATCCGCACCAAAGCTAATAGCCGCAAGTTCTTTAATTTCATCGCGCGTCATTGCACCTGTGGTATCTTGGCTACCAACGGTTGTAGTTTTTGGCTCACAATATGTGCCAGGTCTTATGCCCTCTACTCCACACGCACGACCGACGATTTTTTGTGCGAGAGAGAATCCACAAGATTTTTGCGCTGGTTGTTTAGGAGTTTTGAATACATCACTTGGAGGAAGCTTAAGGAAATCTCGTGCCTTTGTTGTGAGATTGCGTCCAATGATAAGTGAGATTCTGCCACCTGCACGGACTTCATCGCTAATAGTAAGTGGGCTTAATGTAAAAGTTGCAATAACACTACCATTTTTGACAATTTCACCCTTTTGTGTGCGAATCTCAATAATATCACCCTCGTTAAGTGCGCTTACATCAACAGCGATAGGCAGTGCTCCAGAATCTTCACAAGTATTAAAGAATATAGGTGCGATCACGCCACCCAAAACTAAACCGCCACCTTTTTTGTTAGGAATATATGGAATCTCCCTACCAAAATGCCATATGATAGAGTTACAAGCAGATTTTCTAGAACTTCCAGTCCCTACTACATCACCTACATATGCTACTTGTGCATCATTTTTGCTTGCTATATCTTTGATATTTTGAATGCGTTGTTCAAAGTTTTCTATTCGCGCTTTTAGCATAGCCTTTGCGTGCAAAGGAATATCGCTTCGAGTAAAAGCATCGCTTGCCGGACTTAAATCATCGGTATCTACCT
>NZ_FZPO01000054.1 GCF_900198655.1 Helicobacter equorum
AAAGTTCATATATTGTTATTGGTGCACTCTTTGGGGTGTTTGTGCTAGTGATTGTTTGTAAGAATTCTGCACAATTAACAATCTCTTTAATATATTCAAAAACAAAAGCTATTACACTAAGTGCGTTACTTGCTTTTTGCGTTATGTATATAAATCAAGACTCTCCATTTTTATATTTTAACTTTTAGAAGGTAAGTTGCAATGGCAAAAACATTTACATATCTTACATTTTGTTTTTTTTGTGGCTATTCTTTTATGCATTACCGCATTCAATATAATTATAGATTCGAACAATATATTTCGCCCGAGTAAGTTAGAATCTGTGGCAAAAATGCTTATCACAGGAAATAATGTTGCCTACAAAGAAAGCAACATGGATGAGCGAATATTGCAAAAATATATTATACAGGAGCTCTTGTTCACACCACATACTATTGCTATTGGATCATCAAGAATTATGAACTTACATAAAGAATTTCTATACGGGGAAAAATATTTTTTTAACCATGGTATGAGTGGCTCTACAATAAATGATTATTATGCTATTTTAGGCTTATATGTAGCATATCACGCAAGATTACCAAAACGAATCATTTTTGGGCTTGATCCTTGGATATTCAATGCAAATAATAGAGAGTTAAGATATCTTAGTATCAATGATTATGTTTCTTTAATGCAAGAAAAAATACACGGCAAACAACACACACAATCAACCAAGATAAAAACTTCATTTTTTATCAAATGTAAAGAAGCCATTTCTTTCAAACAAACACAGAGCAACATTCATGCTATACTCAAAGGAAATATAAAACAAGAATTTTTTACCACACAAAGCACAGATACCCAATACCTCGTGTATGCAAATGATGGTAGCATATATTATCCCATGTATAAACGCAACCCAAGCGATAAGGAAATAATTAATGGAGTAGCAGGATTCAAAAATTATCAAATAACGGGATTTAAAAGCCTAAATACACAAGCGTTTATAGAACTTATGAATTATTTATTAACCCAAAACATAGAACTTGTATTCTATCTCCCACCATACAATCCAAAGCTTTATGAGATCTTACAAAATGATAAAAAATATAAAAATATTTTCAATGCTAGAGATTTTATTAAAAACTATGCAAAAACTCATAATATAAAAATCTATGGAGATTATGATCCAAATGTATTAGGTGGAAAATTTAATGATTTTCTCGATGGTGTTCATACCAAAGATGTTTTTATGAAAAAAATATTTAGCACATATAAATCAAAATAAGTAACACAACATATGCAATCCGTGTATTTGCTAGATTGTATTAGAGATTTCAGATTTTTTCTTAAATCAATATGCTTACTTGAATCTTTTGCTACATCAAAAAATATCAAAATCTTTCTTACCTATCCTGTTACCTTGGAAAATCCATACTTTAGTCTCAATGATCCACAAACCTTTGCGAAAATTGAGAATCTCAAAGCGAAGTTAAAAAAACACAACATAGAAATTTATGGAGACTTTAGAGACTTTCATTTTGAAAGACAATATTTCTTTGATACGCCATACCATCTAAATCAAGAGGGAGCGATTTTGCGCACACAGGCTTTTATCAAGCTACTAGAGCATATGCAACAAGAAGGCTTGATACCTTAGGCTATACAGAATCTAAACTTTATTAACATAAAGTTATGTTGTAAGTCTAATTATGATTCTATTGCTGCTACAATTATAGCTCTTGCATAATCCCATAAACACCAATCCTGCATTATACATTTACACCTTAGTATCTGCAGTGCCAAATTCTTTTCTTAGTATATCAAGCCCTTGTGATTTACCTATATTGGAAACATTACTTAAAGAAGCTAGGTTTTGAGAGGTATGCTAAAGCTATCTCTCCACTATGCCCTATAGCAAGCGTAGAAGTTTGTTTAAAAGGATAAAAGTTTGAAACCACCTCCCTCAACAAACCCAACCACCACATTACTTTCACTATCACATCTTTGTTAATCAAAATTACTGCCAGAAGATACAAGCCCCATATTTATGCCAAGCTTAGCAACACTTCCACCTGAAACATAGAAAGCTACATTTTACACAAATCTATTAGCTCTATCCATCATACCTACACCTCTTCTTAAACACTCTAAAACACTACAACAGAATCTATCACAACATAACAAGAAAAAATACCTACATATATAGCACAACAACACTACATCACCTAAACAACAATCTGATATATTAAACCTATAAAAACAAGAAGTCTAAAAAGAAGTAAAAAGAGGATATTTCCCCTATCCCTGCATCGACCTACATTCCCACACCTGAAAGGTGCAGTATCATCAGCGAAGAGGAGCTTAACTGCCAGGTTCGGAATGGAGCTGGGTGTTGCCTCCTCTCTATAAACACAAGGAAAAGGGAAGTAAAAACAAGCTTGTTTCTTACAAATAAACCTCATAAATATACCTTGTCCTTATTTCCATTTTCCATTAATAACCTAAATATAATACCTACACTCAATAAGGCAGTGAATCTTTAGAATACAAGTTTAAGATAAAAAATAAGCCAAACGGTCTATTAGTAGTAGTCAGCTAAACATATTACTATGCTTACACATCTACCCTATCAAGCAGCTAGTCTTGCTGCGACCTTCAGGGATTGTTCATCTTGGAGTTGGCTTCCCGCTTAGATGCTTTCAGCGGTTATCACATCCGTGCGTAGCTACCCAGCGATGCTCTTGGCAGAACAACTGGTGCACCAGTGGCACGTCCATCCCGGTCCTCTCGTACTAGGGACAGCTCTCCTCAACAATCCTACGCCCACGGCAGATAGGGACCGAACTGTCTCACGACGTTCTGAACCCAGCTCGCGTACCGCTTTAAATGGCGAACAGCCATACCCTTGGGACCTGCTCCAGCCCCAGGATGCGATGAGCCGACATCGAGGTGCCAAACCTCCCCGTCGATGTGAGCTCTTGGGGGAGATCAGCCTGTTATCCCCGGGGTACCTTTTATCCTTTGAGCGATGACCCTTCCACACAGAATCACCGGATCACTATGACCGACTTTCGTCTCTGCTCGACTTGTTTGTCTTACAGTCAGGCTGGCTTATGCCATTACACTCTACAAATGATTTCCAACCATTTTGAGCCAACCTTTGCAAGCCTCCGTTACTTTTTAGGAGGCGACCGCCCCAGTCAAACTACCCACCAGACATTGTCCTACTTGAGGATAACTCAAGCTAGTTAGCAGACAGAAACATTAAGGGTGGTATCTCAACGGTGGCTCCATCTCCACCGGAGTGAAGATTTCAAAGCCTCCCACCTATCCTGCGCATAATGCTCCCATCGGCAGTGTCAAGCTGTAGTAAAGGTCCACGGGGTCTTTCCGTCTTGCCGCGGGTAGGAGGAATTTTCACCTCCACTACAATTTCACTGAATCCCTAGTTGAGACAGCTCCCATCTCGTTACGCCATTCATGCAGGTCGGTATTTAACCGACAAGGAATTTCGCTACCTTAGGACCGTTATAGTTACGGCCGCCGTTTACTCGGGCTTCAATTCAAAGCTTCGACTTGCGTCTGACTAATCCTCTTAACCTTCGAGCACCGGGCAGGCGTCACACCTTATACTTCCTCTTACGAGTTTGCAAAGTGCTGTGTTTTTGGTAAACAGTCGGGAGGGACTCTTTGCTGAGACCTAATTGCTTAGGCACACCTTATCGCGAACTTACGGTGCTAGTTTGCAGAGTTCCTTAACTAGAGTTCTTTCACGCGCCTTAGAATACTCATCTCATCTACCTGTGTCGGTTTGCGGTACGGGCAATAGAAGCTAAACTTAGAAACTTTTCTTGGCACGACGGTATCAATGATTCTCCTTTCCATCCGAAGATTTCAAAGAGCCTTTGAGGTTTCGAATACAGAGGCGGATTTGCCAATCCTCCAATCTACACCCTTAGACCAACACTTCCATCAGTTGGCTCACCTAACCCTATGCGTCCTTCCATCGCACACTTCTATTGGTATAGGAATATTAACCTATTTGCCATCGCCTACCCCTTTCGGACTCGGCTTAGGACCCGACTAACCCTACGATGACGAGCATCGCGTAGGAAACCTTAGACTTTCGGCGAAGTGGATTCTCACCACTTTTATCGCTACTCATTCCTGCATGCTCACTTCGCATCGCTCCAGCACTCCTTACCGGTATACCTTCAACGCAATACGAACGCTCTTCTACCACTATGCATCAGCATAATCTACAACTTCGGTGTCTATCTTAGCCCCGTTATATTTTCTGCGCAAAATCACTAGACCAGTGAGCTGTTACGCTTTCTTTAAAGGATGGCTGCTTCTAAGCCAACCTCCTGGTTGTCAAAGTAACTTCACATCATTTTCCACTTAGAATAGAACTTTGGGACCTTAGTTGGTAGTCTGGGTTGTTCCCCTTTTGACGATTGATTTTATCACCCACCGCCTGACTCCCAAGATACGGTAATAGGTATTCGAAGTTTGACAGGGGTTGGTACCGCGGTGAGCAGCCCTAGCCCAATCAGTGCTCTACCCCCTATTACTATTACTTGAGGCTATACCTAAATATATTTCGAAGAGAACCAGCTATCACCAAGTTTGTTTGGCCTTTCACCCCTATCCACAGCTCATCCCAACCCGTTTCAATGGGTACGAGTTCAGTCCTCCACGAGCTATTACACTCGCTTCAACTTGGCCATGGATAGATCACTTGGCTTCGGGTCTGCAGCATCTGACTAAACGCCCTTTCAGACTCGCTTTCGCTACGGCTTCGCGTTTGCTTAACCTTGCCAGATACCACAACTCGCAGGATCATTATGCAAAAGGCAGTCCATCACCCTGATAAATCATAGGGCTCTGAATGATTGTAGGCAAATGGTTTCAGGTTCTATTTCACTCCGCTCACTGCGGTTCTTTTCACCTTTCCCTCACGGTACTTGTTCGCTATCGGTGTAGTAGTAGTATTTAGGGTTGGAGGGTGGTCCCCCCGGCTTCAGTCCAGATTCCACGTGTCCTGACCTACTCTGGATCCTGCTACCTAGCAATACCTTTTCATATACGGGGCTATCACCCTCTGTGGCTATCCTTTCCAGAATATTCTATTAAAGTATTGCAGTGGATATTGCAGTCCTCAACCCCGAATGCAAGCATTCGGTTTGCCCTATTCCCCTTTCGCTCGCCGCTACTAGGAGAATCTCGTTTGATTTCTTTTCCTCTAGCTACTGAGATGTTTCACTTCGCTAGGTTTGCTCCATTAAAGGTAATGTGTCTCACGACACATTGGGTTGCCCCATTCGGAAATCTAGGGATCAAAGCTTCTTGACAGCTCCCCCTAGCTTATCGCAGTCTAGTACGTCCTTCATCGCCTCTACTACCCAAGGCATCCACCATTTGCCCTTGCTAAGCTTATCGCCTTAAACTTAATGTGTATCCTAAAGTCACTGCCTTATTGAATGTATGTCCAACATACAACAACAAAGCATTGATTGTAGTCTTTAATTTACTTAGGCTATTAACAATACAATGTAAAATAACACGATCTCTATCATTATGTATTACACTACTGCAATACACAGCAATAAGAAACCTCATAAAAACCTTATCTTGCTCTTAAGACTTTTATGAGACTTCAAACTTAAGAAAATACTCAACGCTCTTTTTTTAATATGGCGCCTATATTCATATATCAAGAATTAATATATGATATATACCCTACTATAACATATTCGCTACTACCACCATCAACACACATCTTACAAAATCATTTATCATATGGTGGAGAATAGCGGGATCGAACCGCTGACCTCCTGCGTGCAAAGCAGGCGCTCTCCCAGCTGAGCTAATTCCCCATTATGGTGGGCTTAGGAGGACTTGAACCTCCGACCTCACCCTTATCAGGGGTGCGCTCTAACCACCTGAGCTATAAGCCCCTCGTAAGTATACCAAACAAGATCCTTATTTGATCTCTGAAAACTAAGCAAGAAATGAAAAGTTTCACACTATATCTTTAATGGTCTACTTCCAATAAAGTAAGTAAACATATCTCTAGAAAGGAGGTGATCCAACCGCAGGTTCACCTACGGTTACCTTGTTACGACTTCACCCCAGTCGCTGCATCTGCCGTGGGCGGTAGCCAGTTTAGCATTCCGACTTAAGGCAAATACAACTCCCATGGTGTGACGGGCGGTGAGTACAAGACCCGGGAACGTATTCACCGCAACATGGCTGATTTGCGATTACTAGCGATTCCAGCTTCATGTAGTCGAGTTGCAGACTACAATCCGAACTGAGAGATGTTTTTGAGATTGGCTCCACTTCGCAGTATTGCTTCTCTTTGTGCACCCCATTGTAGCACGTGTGTAGCCCTAGGCGTAAGGGCCATGATGACTTGACGTCGTCCTCACCTTCCTCCTCCTTACGAAGGCAGTCTCCTTAGAGTGCTCAGCCAAACTGCTAGCAACTAAGGACGAGGGTTGCGCTCGTTGCGGGACTTAACCCAACATCTCACGACACGAGCTGACGACAGCCGTGCAGCACCTGTTTTCAAGCTCCCCGAAGGGCACTCCACTATCTCTAGTAGATTCTATCAATGTCAAGCCTAGGTAAGGTTCTTCGCGTATCTTCGAATTAAACCACATGCTCCACCGCTTGTGCGGGTCCCCGTCTATTCCTTTGAGTTTTAATCTTGCGACCGTACTCCCCAGGCGGAATGCTTAATGCGTTAGCTGCATTACTGCAAGGACAAGCCTCACAACAACTAGCATTCATCGTTTAGGGCGTGGACTACCAGGGTATCTAATCCTGTTTGCTCCCCACGCTTTCGCGCATCAGCGTCAGTAATGTTCCAGCAGGTCGCCTTCGCAATGAGTATTCCTCTTGATCTCTACGGATTTTACCCCTACACCAAGAATTCCACCTACCTCTCCCATACTCTAGAGTAACAGTTTCAAATGCAGTTCTATAGTTAAGCCATAGGATTTCACATCTGACTTGCTACCCCGCCTACGCGCTCTTTACGCCCAGTGATTCCGAGTAACGCTTGCACCCTCCGTATTACCGCGGCTGCTGGCACGGAGTTAGCCGGTGCTTATTCGTTAGATACCGTCATTATCTTCTCTAACAAAAGGAGTTTACAATCCGAAAACCTTCATCCTCCACGCGGCGTTGCTGCTTCAGGGTTTCCCCCATTGAGCAATATTCCCTACTGCTGCCTCCCGTAGGAGTCTGGACCGTGTCTCAGTTCCAGTGTGTCCGATCACCCTCTCAGGCCGGATACCCGTCATAGCCTTGGTGAGCCATTACCTCACCAACAAGCTGATAGGACATAGGCCAATCCTTTAGCGAAAAACTTTCCCCCATAGGGAGTATCTGGTATTAATCACCGTTTCCAGTGGCTATCCCAGACTAAAGGGTATGTTACCTATGCATTACTCACCCGTGCGCCACTAATCCACTTCTAGCAAGCTAGAAGCTTCATCGTTCGACTTGCATGTATTAGGCACGCCGCCAGCGTTCACTCTGAGCCAGGATCAAACTCTCCATAAAAATATATAGGACACTATGAATCCAGTATGATCCAAAGATTCTAATCTTTTTTGTTTGGTAGTTTGTCCTTGTATCTCTTAGCTCTAAATCACAAAGACTTTTTTACATCTTATACTCTGTAGTATCAGAGCATAAGCTCAAAGTCATATACAAATGAGAAAATAGTAACTAAGAAACAAAAGAATTAATATTGTAACGAATCTAGCATATTGCCAGAAGATACAATGTTTATCTTTTATTTCTTGCTTAGATGTCAAAGATCATTACCAAAATCTTGCTTCCATATTTCTAAATAACTCTAAAGACCCTATGTATCTTAAACGATATAGAGATTTTAAAGCATTTATATTATAGATTAAAGTATTTTAAGTAAAAAGAACACCGCAAAACAATGATTGCTAAAAGACATTAGAATATGTTATGTTACATTGAGTAGTAATTACATAAGCTAGATGCTTTAGTATCTCAAAATTGGGAAACGAAATACTACACATACAAAGCTTAAAGTTTGCTTTTGGATA
>NZ_FZPO01000055.1 GCF_900198655.1 Helicobacter equorum
CATATACCGTCATAGATCGTTCTTTTGATGGGAATTTACGCACATCTTGGATTTTTTGTTTTTGTTCTGAATCTAGTAATCCTTTTTCTAAAAGCGCATCGACAAGCGGATGTTCTGGAGCAATGGCACAATAGGTCACACCAAAAAGCGTGTCACAACGAGTTGTAAAGACCTCAAAGCTCTCTATGCCTGTCTTTTGCTTTGAATCTTCACTCAACATAAAAGCAAAGTTTAGCCCATTAGATTTCCCAATCCAATTATTTTGCATAGTGAGCACTTGATTTGGCCAATGCCCTTGCAATATTTGTAAATCATCAAGTAATTCTTGTGCGTATTGGGTAATTTTAATATAGTATTGATACATTTGTTTTTGCACTACAGGTGTATCACATCGCCAACATTTTCCCTCAATCACTTGCTCATTTGCTAACACAGTCTGATCATTTGGGCACCAATTCAAATGCGCCTCTTTACGATAAATAAGCCCATTTTCCCACATTTTGATAAAAAACTCTTGCTCCCAACGCGTGTATATACTATCGCAAGTAGCAAACTCCCTATCGCGTGAAAAACTTAACCCTAAAGATGCAAGTTCGGTACGCATAGTATCGATATTGGCATATGTCCATTGTTTTGGGTGAATCTTACGCGCTATAGCAGCATTTTCTGCAGGCATACCAAACGCATCCCAACCCATAGGGTGCAATACATTAAAGCCATTAAATCGATAGTGCCGTGCTAGCGCATCTCCTATGCAATAATTACGCACATGTCCCATATGAATTGCACCACTAGGATAGGGAAACATCGATAAAATATATTTTTTTGGCAATGTCCTATCATCATTTGGCTCAAAAACATTATTGTTTTGCCAAAATTCTTGCCATTTAGATTCTACGATCTTTGGTTCATACGCTCTCATAACAATCATACTCCAAATTTTTTGAGATTATAACAAACAGAATCTTACATTAAAAATAAAGACTTTTGTTTTGCAAAAATAGGTTTGTAAAGCTATAATGCCAACTTCACATTTGTTATTTTTTGCACAAACTAAAACTTCAAGCATAAAGGACTATATAATGACACAAAACTCCCTTGATACACTACTTATTCATGGTGGCATAACGACAGATTCTAAAACCGGTGCGGTAAATACTCCAATCTACCAAACCTCTACATATGCTCAAGTAGCATTAGGACAAAATCTAGGCTATGAATACTCACGCACCAAAAACCCCACACGAGATGGTATAGAAAGCCTTATTGCTGAACTAGAGGGTGGCAAATTTGGTTTTGCATTCGCTTCGGGTATGGCGGCTATTGGCACAATTTTAAGTCTTTTTCAAAGTGGAGATAAGATTCTCATCTCTAGCAATGTGTATGGTGGCACATTTAGAATCTTAGATAAGGTGTTTTGTAATTTTAATATCACATATGAAATTGTAGATATGCGCGATTACGCACTTTTAGAATCTGCCATAACTCCAGAAGTCAAGGCACTTTTTATAGAAACTCCTGCAAATCCATTAATGAGTGTCGTCTCGCTCCAAAAACTTGTCCAAATCGCTAAAGCCAAAAATATACTCACGATCGTAGATAATACCTTTATGACACCTTATCTTCAACGCCCATTAGAATTTGGTGTGGATATTGTGCTACATTCCGCTACCAAATACCTAGGAGGACATAGTGATGTAGTTGCAGGACTTGCAATCGTGCGTGATGAATCCCTTGCTCAAAAGATTGGTTTTTTGCAAAATAGCATAGGTGGTGTCCTTGCTCCATTTGATAGTTTTTTGCTTATACGAGGTATTAAGACATTAGGACTTAGAATGCAAAGACATTGTCAAAATGCCCTACAAATTGCAGAATTTTTACGTGCACATAATGGCGTAAAAAAAGTATATTATCCTGGCTTAAAAGATGATGAAGGATATAGCATCCACAATGAACAAGCACGCGGTGGCGGTGGTATGATAAGCTTTGAGCTACAAGAAACATATGATTACAAAAAGTTTTTTGAATCTACAAAGTTTATTGTTTTGGCTGAAAGTTTAGGTGGTGTAGAATCTCTTTTGTGTCATCCTGCCTCTATGACACACGCTTCTATTCCAGCAGAGATTCGAGCAAAAGTGGGTATCACGGATAATCTTATACGCCTTTCGGTAGGTATAGAATATGTCAATGACCTTATTGATGATTTGACACATGCCATAGAACAAGCCAAAAGATAATATGATGATTTACAAAAGTATCGCGCAACTTGTGGGCAACACTCCACTACTTGCATTACACAAACTTTCTATTCCAAATAACAACAAAATCCTAGCCAAATGCGAATTCTTTAATCCTGCGGGTGGGATTAAAGATCGCGTAGCATTTCATGTACTAAATACATTTAAAGCCGAGGGAAAACTCCACAAAGATTCTGTTATTATCGAAGCAACTGCAGGAAATACAGGGCTTGGGATTGCACTAGCAGCCATTGAATTTGGCTGCAAAGCTTTGCTTGTTGTGCCAGAAACATTTTCTATTGAGAAACAAGCGCTTATGCGTGCACTTGGTGCAGAAGTGATTAACACACCACAACAAGAAGGTATGCAAGGCGCAATAGAAAAAGCACAAGAACTCTTAGAAAGTATGCCAAATGCCATTGCTTTTGGACAATTTGAGAATCCACTAAACCCACAAGCACATATAAACACTGCAAAAGAAATTTATGCAGACACGCAAGGGAATATTGATTATTTTGTATGTGGCGTAGGCAGTGGTGGAAGCTTTAGTGGTATAGCACGTTTTTTAAAAGATAAAAATCCCTCAATTCAGGCTGTTTTGGCTGATCCGCTGGGATCTATCATAGGTGGAAATAAGCATGATGTAAAATCTCGCATAGAAGGCATTGGCAACACTTTTGTACCACACACTATGGATCTCTCTCTCATTGATAAGGTGTATAAAATTAGCGATCAAGAAGCCTATGATGGACTAAAACTTCTTGCACACACAGAAGGAGTATTGGCGGGAATCTCATCGGGAGCTTGTATTCATGCGTGTTTAGAACTTGCCAAGGAAGTTAAAGATAGTGTTATTGTAACAATCCTTGCTGATGATCTAAGCCGATATTTTAATCGTGAACTCTTTTAATGAACATAATGTAAGAAAAATAAAGTAATCGAATTTAAGGAAAAGATAGACTCCCCCCACCTCGTAGTGGGGATTGAGAGTGTTAGCCAAGTTGTGCTTTTAGCATCCAAATACTTTTTTGTAGTTGCGCACATTTATCATCAGCATATGCTGCAGTTACCTTATCTCCTGCTTCATCAGCGCTTTTTGAGAGAGCACTAAATGCACCAAGAAAATATTCATAATCACTCAAAATTGCCTTAGTGATCGCTTCAGACCTAAAACTATGCGCGCTTTCTTCCTTGATCTTTGCAACCTTTAGTATCTCTGCAAGGGTTATGTATGGCACACCACCTAATTGTAATACACGCTCTGCCACATCATCAAAGACATCAGCAAAGTTTTCATAAATTTCTTGTGTTGCCTCATGTGTAGGGTGAAAATCCATACCCTTAACATTCCAATGATAGTTATGCACTTTGATATAAAATACCTGTGCATCTGCCTGAATCTGTTTAAGTTGATCGATAATATTACTCATCGTATCCTCCTTGTGTATTAATTTCTTAAAAAGATTTAAGATGCACACATTCTAACAAGAATTTAGTAAATAAGAATTGTAATAAATAATAATTTTTATCATTTAATATTTTTTATGGTATCTTTGTAATTTTTTTTAAATACTTTTGTTTTTACATTCTACTTTTTAATAAAGTTTTTAGTTTTTTAGACTACAATGCCTAGAATTTTACATTGACTTGAGGAGTTGTGATGAAAAAAATATACACCCTACTTATAAGTGGGTTTATAGCTTTGACTTTTTTTGGTTGTCCTAGCAAAAATGAGTTAGGCAATACTTCTGATTTTGGTCTTAAGGGTGCACCAAATTGGGTGCTTGGTAAATCTGATGCAGATTTATATGGTGTGGGTAGTGCGCAAATTAAGAATAATAAAGTAGATTGGGCTATCAAAGAGGCTACAATTAAAGGCACAGCGGAGTTAGCAACCACACTTCAAGGCAAAATAGAGCAAAAAGCACGCATCTTAGAATCTAATGGTGAAAGTGAAAGCGTAATAGCCATTAGACAAAGTGTTGAGGCACTTCTCCCAGGCGCTAGCCGAACGGATACTTGGATAAGTGAAGGTGGAATGGTATTTGTAAAAATACAAATCAAAAAACTAGATAATGAGACATTACAAAAAAATCTCTCCGCCCTACAAAAAATTGATCAAGAAGCAGCTAAAGCACTTGCACAAACAGTTGATGACTTGTTGCAATAATGTTTTTGGAGTCATTTTTGACTCTACTCTCTTAAACACAAACTATGAAAAATCTCATTTTTGGTCCCGTTATTTCTCGTAGATTCGGATATTCACTAGGGATTGATCTCTCGCCTACCAAAAAACAATGCAATTTTGACTGCCTTTATTGTGAGCTACAAGGTGCTAAACCTCAAGATTCTATGGATGAAGCTATCCCTGTGCATGAATATGTCAAAGCTATTTCACATTATCTTGCTACATATACAGAACAAAAACTTGATGTTTTAACCTTCACTGCAAATGGTGAGCCTACACTCTATCCACATCTTTTAGAGCTTATCAAGGCTATAAAACCTCTTTTGCCTCCACGTATCAAAACACTTATTTTAAGCAACGGATCACTCTTTTGGCAAAAAAATGTAAGAGAGGTACTTTTAGAATTTGACATTATCAAATTTTCCCTAGATTCACTAAATCCAAAGGTGTTTAATCGTATAGATCGCCCACATAAAAGTCTAAGTCTTGAATCTATCAAAGATGGTATCACTTCGTTTGCCAAAGAATTTACCCAAAAAACCAATGGCAAGCTTATAGGCGAAATTTTACTCCTTAAAGGTATCAATGATGCACCACAATACGCAGAGGAACTTGCACAATTCCTCTCTCACATTCCCCTCTCGCGCCTTGATATAGGCACTCTTGATCGTCCTCCAGCGCACAAAGCTACGCCACTAAGCGATAAAGAGATTCAAGTCTTTGCCTCATATTTTAAAGGAATTTGTGTGTATATCCCTAAACGCACACCAAAAGATTCACATACACAAAAACGTAGCCTCAATACACAAGAATTAATCCAAGCCCTTAGTATGCGTCCCCTAACCCAAGAAGATATGCAGATACTTTTTTCTAAAGACACTCTTAACCTAGCCAATACCCTTGTCAAAGAGAATCTCCTTGTTTGGGAGCAAGTAGGTAATATAGCTTTTTTGCGCCCTATAGAGAGTGCACCCAAATAAAAAGTATTTTTTATAATTGCTTTGTTACAATATCTACTTTAAGATCTCTCTTACACAAGGTTAGTGCATTATGCAAGAATATATCCGCAATTTTTCCATTATCGCTCATATTGATCATGGTAAATCTACGCTTGCTGATCGTTTGATTCAGGAGTGTGGGGCAGTTACACAAAGAGAAATGGTAAGCCAAATCATGGATACTATGGATATCGAAAAAGAACGCGGTATCACGATCAAAGCACAATCTGTGCGTTTAGAATACACTTACAATACTAAGACATACATTCTTAACCTCATTGACACGCCCGGTCATGTGGATTTTAGCTATGAAGTCTCAAGATCGCTTAGCTCATGTGAGGGGGCTTTGCTTGTCGTTGATGCCTCACAAGGCGTAGAAGCCCAAACAATCGCAAATGTCTATATTGCACTTGATAATAACCTTGAAATTATTCCGATTATAAACAAGATTGATCTTCTAGCCGCGGATGCCCCAAAGGTTAAAGATGAAATAGAATCTACCATAGGACTAGATTGCACAAACGCCCTAGAAGTCAGCGCAAAAAGTGGTGTGGGCATACGTGAACTCTTAGAATCTATTATCACGCGCATTCCTCCGCCTAGTGGTGATGAAAATGCCCCAACA
The DNA here is from genome assembly GCF_900198655.1 of Helicobacter equorum. GTDB lineage: Bacteria > Campylobacterota > Campylobacteria > Campylobacterales > Helicobacteraceae > Helicobacter_F > Helicobacter_F equorum. Next base: position 6,049 of record NZ_FZPO01000055.1, read on the forward strand.
AAAGCGCTCATTTATGATTCATGGTTTGATAACTATTTGGGAGCTTTGGCGCTTGTGCGACTAAAAGATGGGAATCTATGTGTAGGACAAGAGATTCTTATTATGAGTAGTGGCAAACGATATGAAGTGCTTGGACTATATTATCCCCACCCCGTCCAAAAAATTGCTACACAAAAAATTACTTGTGGCGAAATAGGTATCGTATCTTTAGGACTAAAATCCCTAACAGAGTTAGCCGTTGGTGATACAATTACAGATTCTAAACAACCCACAAAAGAACCCATAGAGGGCTTTAAACCAGCTAAACCTTTTGTCTTTGCGGGACTATATCCTATCCAAACCGATAGATTTGAAGATTTACGTGACGCACTTAATAAACTTAAACTCAATGATTCTGCCTTGCAATTTGAACCAGAAACTTCCATAGCACTTGGATTTGGGTTTAGGGTTGGATTTTTGGGACTTTTGCATATGGAGGTCGTCAAAGAACGACTAGAGCGTGAATTTGATTTACAACTCATTGCCACCGCACCGACTGTGATTTATGAAGTCTATGGAACCGATGGATCACTCACACTCGTGCAAAACCCTAGCCAACTCCCAGAAGTGCAAAAAATTGCCAGTATCAAAGAACCATATGTCCGCGCACATATCATCACACCAAGTGAATATTTGGGCAATATCATCACTCTTTTATCCAACAAACGAGGAGTGCAAGAAAAAATGGAATACCTCACACCAGAACGCGTAATGCTTGAATATGCCCTACCAAGCAATGAGATTGTAATGGATTTTTATGACAAGCTCAAATCCTGCACCAAAGGCTATGCAAGTTTTGATTATGAGCCTATAGGATACAGGGAGGGCAAGCTTGTCAAGCTTGATGTGCGTGTAGCAGGAGATGTAGTCGATGCACTCTCTATCATAGTTGATACTTCCAAAGCCTATGAAAAAGGCAGGGCACTCGTGGAAGCTATGAAAGAATTAATCCCAAGGCAACTTTTTGAAGTAGCAATACAAGCTAGTATTGGTAATAAGATTATCGCACGAGAAACAATTAAATCTATGGGCAAAAATGTAACGGCAAAATGCTATGGGGGTGATATTACACGAAAACGAAAGCTTTTAGAAAAACAAAAAGAAGGCAAAAAGCGTATGAAAGCTATTGGTAAAGTAGAATTACCACAAGAAGCCTTTTTGGCAGTGCTAAAGGTGGATTGAGACAAATGTAGCAAGGAAAGGGTATGCTAGAATTTAATGATGAGACCATGAAGCGATATTCGCGACATTTTGTATTGCAAAATGTCGGTGTAGAAGGACAAAAAAAACTCGCACAAGCACAGGTATTTATCACGGGAGCAGGAGGACTTGGCTCACCTATTGCATTATATCTCGCAGCTGCAGGTGTTGGTCGCATAGGCATTATTGATGATGATGTGATCGACCTTAGCAATCTTCAGCGACAAATCCTCCATACGACACCAGAAGTTGGCACACCAAAAGTGCAAAGCGCAAAGCAAAAACTCCATGCCATTAACCCGCATATCCAAATTGATACCTATCAAGAACGATTGAATGCACAAAATATCACAAAACTTATAGAATCCTATGATGTCATAGTTGATGGCACGGACAATTTTGGCACAAAGTTTCTCATCAATGATGCGTGTGTTATGCTTAATAAACCCTATTCTTATGGTGGGATACTACGATTTAGTGGGCAAACTATGAGTATCAAACCTAATGAAAGTGCTTGTTATGCATGTGTATTTCACTCTCCACCACCTCCAGATTCTGTGCCTACATGCTCAAGTGCGGGCATTCTTGGATCGGTGGCTGGCATGTTGGGGAGCATTCAAGCTACTGAAGTGCTTAAAATGCTTTTAGGTATAGGAGAGCCACTTTATAACACAATCCTTAGCTTTGATGCGCTAAATATGGAGTTTCGCAAAATATGTGTGAGTAAAAATCCGCAATGTCGTGTTTGTGGCAATGGCGGTCCAAAAACTCTAAGCGATTATGAACAAGCATCGTGTTGGGAGTTGTAAATTCTAAAGTGTATGCAAAAACCTTTGTTTTACTACTTCCAAATCAAAAACTCCATTTTTTGCACGATCATTGAGTGTAGTAAAAATTTCTTCGAGCATTACAGAATCTATGCCATAATCTCGAGCGTTTGTGCTGACCCCAAGAGCAGAAAAGAGTCCTTTAATCTCTCTAGTCAATGGATTCAAAATCTCTCGTATTTCACCAGAAGGCAAACAATCTAGTAATAATGGGATACTAAAGCTACAAGCCAATCCGTGTGATATGCCAAAACGCATCGTAAGAGGATAACTTATAGCGTGTGCCAAGGCAGTTTGTGTATTTGAAAATGCCAAAGCTGCATACATACTTGCACGCATCATGTCACTTCGCAATGTTACCGAATCTAAATCCTTGATAAGCTTAGGAAGTGTGTGCACAATAAGCTTTATAGAATCTATAGCATATTGTGTAGAAATAGGGTTAGCATTCTTATTCCATAGCGATTCGCATGCATGAGAAAGTGCGTCAAGTCCTGTTGTTATAGTATTTTCTTTACTCAAGCTTCGTGTAAGATTTACATCATATAATGCAGTGCGTGGATATAAATTCTCATCTTGTAGGGAATACTTTATCATATTATGGCTATCCCAAATTGTCGCCCACTTGGTTAGCTCACTCCCCGTCCCAGCGGTTGTAGGAAAGGCAAAAATTGGTCTTGATACCACCGATGTATTTGTAGTTTTTATCTCTAACTGACCATTAGATACCGCAATATCACCACACACACTCAAAAATTTTGCACTATCTAGCACACTACCACCGCCAATAGCAAGAATACTTGTAAAATCCCATAAATCACTCTTTAACCTCAAAAGATCTGTTAATTCTGGGTTTGGCAGGATAGAATCTACCACCGCCACCATCTTAGAACCTAAGATTTCTTGTATCTTTTTTGTCAATCCTCTTTTACTAAACCCGCTTGAAGTAACTAATAAGATCGCTTCAGATTCTATCTTTTGACACCAATCTAGCAATTCTACACCAAACTCTATTCTTACTGGATTATAATAACTAAATGTCACTTTATACTTTCGCTAAAAAATTCTGTAATCGTATAGCAACTTCTTTAGGTGTAATCTTAGGACGCCCTAAAGGTTCCTTACTTCCCTTTGCTATACGCAAATACATAAACCATGCACCACCACCCTTGCAACGCACAAATTCATTTAAAACTTCCTCAAGTTCAGTGCAAGTATTTACAGATCTAATAACCTCATATCCACATGCTCTAGCAATCGCACAAAAATCAACGAAAGGTGCAAGATTAAATTGCCCACCAGTGCTATCATGACTTTGATTATCAAGTAAGATATGACAAAAATTCCCTGCATCATGAACCTTAGCATAATACGCATTGGTGCTTAAACTTCCTAGACGCATAAGTAATGCCGAATCACCATCAACCGCCATAACTTTTTTATGACTCTTTAATGCAATACCGAGTCCCAAAGCTCCAACACAACCCATAGAACCAACCATATAAAGCTGATTCTCCCTATCGTCTAATTCATAGAGTTCACGCCCACATTTTCCTGTAGTCGCTAAAAGGACGCTTTTTGAATCCGTAGCAATACGCTGTATGAGCTCTAAAGCTTGTATGCGAGAAGGCAAAGCTTCATAAGATCGCATATCTTTATTCATACACAAATCTTGTATTGGATTTACTTCCAAGGCAATCTTGACAAAAGTCTTATCACGCACAATAAAAAAGCAACTTTTACCAGTCTGCAATATCTCTAAAGCTTTGTATATTTGGGTTCTAGCTTGTGATAATTCTGCATGCAAAAACATATATTCTATTTCGCAAGTATGCAAAAGCTTATCAGTAATCACACCCAGTAACTCATGCTGTGGTTCATCAGTATTATTTCCAAATTCATCACGCTCACCACGCAAAGATACAAAACCTAAAATAGGAATACTAAATGGATAATTTAAGCTTGTAAGGGGCGAAAGCGCATTGCTTAATCCGCTATTTTGCATAAGCACTACACCAAAAGTATTTCTTCTATCGCTAAAGTCATCTAAAACCATGTTAGATTCTAAACTTGCTAGAGTGATACCACTTGCTATAGCGATAGCTTCTCCTTCATTGTTTGCCATAATAAACCGCCTCTTGTTAATAGCATAATTAATAAGAGGCGAGAGATACGAACAAGGAACACCACTAAAATCCCTAAATCCACACTCTTCCAAAATCTCTCCAAATGCATACACATCTAACATATCATTCCTTTTATTGTCAATACCTACCAGATCTGATACTGCTCTACACGAGTTTGATAATCGCTATACTCAAATGATCTCCAATAGGAACTTTGAATGCAGAACCAAGATTGTGATTTTTTAAAAATTCATTAACTGCTTCCTTAACCCCAACATAACCTTGCGAGAAATACTCATGTATCAATATCACACCTCCTCTTACCATTTTTGGATAAAAAAATTCTAATCCAGCTAATATAGGTTCATACAAATCACAATCAAGATTCACAAAACAAAACTTATCCTCTTCTAAGTCTTGTGCACTTTGTGGAAACCATCCCTTTTTGATGATACATTTATCTTTGTGAGGCATTTTGGCAAGCACCAATTCTATACTCGTATTGGAAAAATGTCTTTGTCCCAAATCTTTGCCCATTGTGCCATCACGATCCTGTTTTAAATCTTGCACACTAAAGCCCTCAAAAGTATCGAACAAATACAAATTTCTATCTGCAAATGCTTCATTAATCACACGTGCAAAATCTCCACGATACACACCAACTTCTGCCACACTTCCATGCATTTCTCTATCATATACCTCTTTAGCAAAATCTTTTACAAATGCTTCTCGTGCCTTTACGCTCAACTCGATATAACTTACATCAATCTTTTGTTCACAAATACCCATACCACGTAATTGATCTGCAATCTCATATAGTCCAGTAAATGTCCCCACGACAATCTTATCAAATGCTAAAGTTGTAATTCTAGTAGCGGGATAAATAGGTATTCCCCCCCCCCCCCGACAAGGTAGTATCCAATATAACATTCTTGCCTTCCTTTAATGGATCATTATCGATAAAACACACAATTTCCTTGCCTTCATGATACAGGGCACTCCCTATAAGCCTACCACAATTACCTGCACCAAAAACAATAACTTTTTCCATGATTTTTCTCCTTTAATATAATTTCCTTACATCTATGATGCCCAAACACTCTCCTTATATCGTCCCTGGGATCAAAGAGAGAATCTCTTTTACGCTCATACATCGCCCTTCAATTTCTAAGCTTCTATCATGTGTCAAAATCCCTTCTGCCACTTCTTTCATGGCTACAAAAGATGCCCTTAACAAATGATTAGCATAAATTATAATATTGGCTCCTGCTTCACTGAGCTCTTGTGCTGTAATAGCATTAAAGCTTGTAGGCACTACCACAATGGGTGTTTGTGTATCCTGTATTCGAAATTTCTGAATAAATTCTAACACTTCATCAGGAGATTTCTGGCGTGAGTGAATCATTATGCCATCAGCTCCAGCTTGCACATATGCAAAAGCACGTTTAAGCGCATCATCTTGTCCCTTTTCTAAAATAAGTGACTCGATACGTGCGATGATCATAAAATCACTCGTAATCTGTGCGCGTTTACCAACACGGATTTTGTCACAAAAATCATCGATACTATCTTGAGTCTGATCTACATCATTGCCAAGCAAAGAATTTTTCTTTAGCCCTGTTTTATCCTCAATAATCACCGCACTTACGCCCGTTCGTTCAAGGCTACGCACCGCAAATCCAAAATGCTCGATTTTTCCACCCGTATCGGCATCATAAATAAGTGGCTTGGAAGTAACTTCAAAAATATCATTAATAGTATGCAATCGACTTGTAAGTTCTACCGCTTCAATGTCTGGCTTACCCCTAGAAGTTGAATCTGTGAGTGATGAACTCCAAAAACCATCAAATTCCAATTTCACTCCATATTTTTGCACAAAAATATTTTGAGCAATAAGTGCTGAAATCGCCGAGTGTGCTTCAAGAATTCTCAAAGGTTTCTTGGCAGCAATCAAGCGTCTAAGTAAAGAAAGTCTAGCATTTGTAGAAATTCCTATTGCACGAGCATCAGCGTTAAGTTGCGTAGAACTAATGCCTTCTGTATAAGCTGGTTCAATAAGTTCCCCATATCCGAGATCTTGTAATGTATCTAACACATTTTGTCTTGTCTTGGCTTGTGCTCCACTTTTCCAATCATCGCCATGTATCACATATCTAGGTCTCAATGCACGAATATTTTCTTCATAACTAAGACTTGTTTGTGGAATCACGCGATCAATATATCTCAAATTTTGTATTACTGCTTTTCGCTGATTATAATTCATATATGGCACACGCTTATAAGAAGCAATTGCTGCATCTGTAAGTAATCCAACAACTACCTCACCATCTATGGAGTCAGCATAATCTCTGGCAATTTTTAGGATATTTATATGTCCTGGATGAATCAAATCTGCACTCATCGCAACATATACACTCGGGGTCTTCATGCTGCCTCCTTATCCTTATGTGCATAGGCACACTTAGTCGCAATAGACAGATAAGAGTGATGTGTATAGGTGTTTTTAGGGAATACAATTATAACTATATATCTATTTACCCCCCCCCCTCTACATGAATCTATTAATCTAGCAATAACACGAATAAAATAATCATCCTCATATCTATCACTCTGTGTGAATGGAGCAAAACCTCGAGACTCTTTAGCGTAAAGAATCTGAAAACTTCTAGAATCTGATTGCATAATGCGTATATCCTCCAAAAGATCTTCAAGTGTCACAAAACGTCGATAATGCGATTCATAAATAAAAGCATTTTCTTCATCCTGTACACGCTCACCTTTTTGATACAAGGAATTTTGGACACCTCGTGTTTCAATAGCAAGAATTCCATCATAATCAAGGTAGTTTGGTATCTGTGCAAAAAGCTCACATTGTTGTGCATATGTAATAGAATGTAAGCTAAATCGTGAATACATGCAATCATATGGAGGGCGCAGAGAATCTATGTGTTGAAGTTGGCTAAAATCCCCGCACACAAACCTGCAAGACTCATCGCCAAAACGATTATTAAGATACTTCATCTCATCTTGGATCTGATCTATGGCAGTTGTATCTATGGCAGACTTAGCAAAATACACACTATCACGCCCATTACCACAACCTAATTCCAATAAACGAGCATGTGGTTTGAGATAATTCTCACGCACAAATGCACTAAAAAGAGAGTTAGTGGCATTATGTTTGTGGGATTTATAATAATCTTTCCAATATTGTATATCCATTAGCGCTCCTT
>NZ_FZPO01000091.1 GCF_900198655.1 Helicobacter equorum
ACGCAAAATACAGAATATTTACTTAATATCACGGGTTAGGGTTTTGTGTTTAAGCATTTTCAAAATTTTAAAGAGCTTTCTTATCGCACGTCGCAAAAAACTTGGAATCTTAAAAACAATGTCAAAATTAAGAGAATCTAATATAGTATTTTGATTTATCTGTTTTGGGTGAATAAGCGGAAAAGCAAGTTCGTAACTTGGCAACCTGCACAATTTTGAATCTCCATGTGTATGAGCTGCATCATCACGATTAAAACCGATATTTTGTATCATGTTATTTTTTGGATAGACACATAAACCACCCGATTTCCAAATACTAAATGTCCATGGGTAATCCCAAGTATCAATTTCGCCACGATAATACTTGGCAAAAACCTTATACCAATACCCACGCTCCTCTTGAGAATTAAAAGTGAAGTGTGAAAAATCCTTTGTAAAATCACTAGATTCTAATTCATATTTTTTCCACGCTCTAGCCCAAGATGCCCAACCCCAAATATGTGGATATTTTGAGAAAAAATAATCTTCGTGCAGTCGTGCTTTGAGGGAGAGTGTATCTACTGATTTATTAGGTGCAAAATCAAGCGCACTCCACCCACTTATAATCATAATTTGTGATTCATATTTGTATCGCTCCAAAAGCTCATCACAAAATCTAAAAAAACTTACGGTTGGCAAACAATCATCCTCTAAAATTATGCCTTGCTCCTCATGCTCAAAAAACCAAGATATAGCAGAACTTACCCCATGTTTACAGCCAAGATTGTCATCTAAAAATCGTGTATATATTTCACAATCCCAAATAATTGAACTTAATAAAAACTTTCTTACTTCTTGCACAAGTACTGACTCTGCGACTCCCTGCGTATCTATATAATCTCTCGCACCATCGCAAGCAAGATATATCCTATGAGGCTGGACAAGTGCAATTTTGGACAATATCCTTTTAATCGTATCCAAACGATTAAAACTCAACAATAAGACAGGATTTTGACACTGGTATTTAAGCATCTCCATGCCACACTTATATGTTACATACCAGTTTTATAAAAATGTAAGCTAACTAATCTTAAAGATAAGTCATCACACACATTTTTACATAATCTAACACATAAACACGATTGAAGTATTTGAATTAACCCATTAAATATACATGCTAATTGTGCATGATACAAATAACTAATTAAAGAATAGAGTATAGAAAAGCGAGAAAGAAAAAGTCTATAAAAAAGCCCCCCCGAGGATAGATTCTAGATTCACTCTGGGAAAAGCATCAATCATAGAATTTGAAGAACAATTAATGATCTTTTGAGGAAATACCTCTCCAAGCTCTTGATAAGCCCTAAATGCATCTGTCATACCCTGCATAATAAACGCAAATGTATAGGGCACATATGTCTCATCACTAATATCTTGATAAAAATGGGTATCTCTCATAAATACTTTATTTTGAGAATCTACCTCAAGATTTTTATGCCAATCACTATTTGCTCCAAGCAAGTAGATATATTCATAGCCCAAGGCAATCATACAAGAAAGAGCAACAATCAACACATTAATGCCACTTGGTACAGCAAGATTGTGGCTATACATTATCCTAGCTAAGTGTTTAAATGTATAAAGCTCAACAGCATTAAAAGTCAAAATTTCTACGTTTGGGTTAATACAAGAAAGCACATTCTCTTGTTTATTGTTACTTGGTCTATCTATTTTGTTTTGGGCTCTCTTATATTCATGATATGGGACAAAAAGCTTCATTTTCCAATCTACCCTCTCTAAAACATTAGAGAAATCCGTTACACGCCTTGCAAATTCCTTACCAATGTCACCACCTGGTAATGTTCCAAAATACGCTGGATCCATGAGGACATAATATCTTGGCTTGAGCTCAAATCCTAAAGGTGAAGTAAGACTTTGATTAACCATTACCAAATCCTCACGCGCAAGTTGTTCTGTGTATTTCGCGATATCCTTAGTCAGTGATGGACCATTTCCTAATACAAACACGCGACTTGCGGTGGGTTTTATAGACCTAATGCTAGGTGAAAAAGTCCCAAACCTCAAATATTGCTGTGCCCACCAAAAAAGCTGACATGAATTTTTGACAAATACTTTCGCATTAGCTTTAAAACACATTCTTTGCCTCGTTATGCTTTATGAACCGTAATAATATTATTTCTCCGGATTGTACCCTAGATAAGCTTGCAAATTTTTTAAATAGCCTCTGTTTAAGCCAAAATGGCATATAATGCACAACTTAAAAACTTAACCTACCGCAAAAGGAGCATGGTATGATACTTAAAGGTAAAAAAGGTCTTATCGTAGGTGTAGCAAATAATCGATCTATCGCGTATGGCATAGCAAAGGCTTGTAGAGAGCAAGGTGCAGAACTTGCTTTTACATTTCTAAATAGTGCACTTGAAAAACGCGTGCGTCCAATCGCCCAAGAGTTAGGAGCAAAAGATCGTGTATATGAGCTTGATGTGAGCAAACCAGAGCATTTCTGCGCACTCGTAGAAAG
>NZ_FZPO01000056.1 GCF_900198655.1 Helicobacter equorum
CACAATCTCAAGATGAGGATGTGCATGATGAGAATCTAGCACTTGATACACAAGACATAGATTTAGGCGATGTGGATTTGGAAAATGCAGATTTGGGGAACTTGAATCTAGATGATATGGATACAATAGAGGCAACAGAGCATGATTCTTTTGAATCTCAAGCACAAGATATATCTATAGAGGGATTATCGGAGCCATCACAAGATTCACAAGATTTGGCGGATGGCGATAATGCACAAACTAACGATAATGATGATATCCAGATTAAAGAGGTGGATTTATCTAGCACAGAGGATAAGAGCGATTTGGAGGATTTCCAGTCTCTTGCAGAACAAGATGTATTGCGCGCAGTTGGTGAAGATATAGGATCACAAGACACACAAGAATCTACAGATACCGCACTCCACGCTATAGAGGATACACAAGAAATATCAAAAGATACAAATAAAGATTTAGAAGTAGTAACTACTGCCATAAGTCAATCTATACAAGATTCAATTAAGCGTTTGCAAAGTCCAGAAGTTACGGCTTTGCTTGATGGTATGGAAGTAACGATAAATATTAGCTTTAAGGATACGCATAAATGAATAAGGGTGCAATCCTCATCATATCAGGACCTAGTGGCTGTGGTAAAAGCACATTGACAAAAGAACTATTGCGCATTATCCCTAATTTGTATTTTTCTATCTCTACTACCACACGTGCTATACGCCAAGGTGAGCAAAATGGTGTGCATTATCATTTTGTAAGTGAGCAAGAATTTCTCCAACAAGTCCAAGAGGGGAAATTTTTGGAATGGGCGCAAGTGCATAATAATTATTATGGCACCGCCCTAGAGCCAATCACTTGTGCCCTAAAACAAGATAAGCTTGTGTTGTTTGATGTCGATGTGCAGGGACATAGAGACATCAAACAACATTTTGGAGATGTTGCTAAATCTGTGTTTATCACTACCAAAAACAAAGATGTGTTAAAAAATAGACTACAAAGCCGCCAAACCGATGATGAGCATACTATAGAATTTCGCTTGATTCAAGCTTATGAAGAGATGCAGCATTTGCATACTTTTGATTACTTGCTCATCAATGATGACATCACACAAGCAAAAGAAGCCATTACTGCGATTGCACAGAGCTTGCTCTATCGTAATACACGACAAAATGAGGAACTTTTGCAAAATTGGATCAAACTTTAAGGGCATTTTGGTTAGAATGTCTTAATCTGAAAAAAGGAGTTGTTATGGGAACAGGAAGTATTTGGCATTGGGTGATTGTATTACTAGTTATTGTATTGCTTTTTGGTGCAAAGAGAATTCCAGAATTAGCCAAAGGTTTGGGAAGTGGAGTAAAAAACTTTAAAAAAGCCATCAAAGAAGATGATGAAGATCAAGAAAAAATTACTCAAAACACACAATCCAAACCACAAAGTGAAAATATCCAAAGCACAGAATCTACATCAGAGCAAAAACATTAATTTTTGCTCAACACCATCTATTCTAAGGCATAATAGTATGTACCATCATATAAAAAATCTTTTAGAACATTGTGTCAATACGCATTTTTTGTTGTATGAGACCACTCAAGTTCCTTTGGAACGACCCAAACAAAAAGATTTTGGACATTTTGCTACACCTATAGCATTTGTCTTAGCAAAATCCCTTAAAAAAGCCCCAAATGCGATAGCAGAGGATCTTTGTGCCGTATTACGCGAGTATAAGGAATTCGCCAAAGTAGAGCCACTAAATGGTTACATAAATCTCACACTCTCTTATAAATTTTTAGATTCATTGTGTGATAAGGCATTAGGTGGGCAGTATTTTATCCCCCAAGATTTTGGAAATAATACGCGGATTTTATTGGAGTTTGTGAGTGCAAACCCCACAGGACCATTGCATATAGGACATGCGCGAGGGGCGATTTATGGTGATAGCCTTAAGCGCATTGGGCAGTTTTTGGGCTATGAGATTGTGAGTGAATATTATATCAATGATGCTGGGAATCAGATTGCTACTTTAGGACTTTCTGTATTACTAAGTGGCAAGGAATTGTTAGGCGAGGTGGTAGAATATCCACAAGAGTATTATAAAGGTGCTTATATTACAGATATTGCCAGGGCGGCCTTAGCACATTTTGGTGAAGAAATGTTTTCTGGTGATTCTCATATTCCCACACTTAGTGTTTTTGCCAAAGATTTGATGCTAGAAGAAATTCGCAAAAATCTAAAAAGCCTTGATATAGAGTTTGATCATTATGTGAGTGAAAAGGAGCTTTTTGGGAGATGGACACAAACGCTTGAAACACTCAAAGCTCATAATGGTGTGATAGAAAATGAGGGCAAACTTTGGCTATCTTCCACACAAAAGGGCGATCAAAAAGATCGTGTGATTGTGCGTGAAAATGGCGAACCTACATATTTGGCTGGTGATATTATTTATCATCAGGATAAGTTTATGCGCAATTTTACTCATTATATTAATATTTGGGGTGCGGATCATCACGGCTATATCACGCGTGTTAAGGCGTCGATAGAATTTTTGGGTTATGATAGTACAAAGCTAGAGATTTTGCTCTCACAAATGGTCGCACTCTCTAAAAGTGGGCAAAACTACAAGATGAGTAAGCGTGCTGGGAATTTTATACTTTTGCGCGATGTGGTGGAGGATATAGGCAGTGATGCGTTGCGTTTTGTGTTTTTGACAAAACGCTTGGATACGCATTTAGAATTTGATGTTGATATGCTCTCTCACCAAGATTCTTCAAACCCAATTTTTTACATCAATTATGCCAATGCTAGAATCCACACACTTTTAGAAAAATCTTCTCTTACACGATCCCAAGTAGCTAGTGCGCATTTGGTTGGTGATGAGACACCATTGTGGCAAGATTTACGATCTCTTGTGTTTAACGCACTAAGCATTCATCAAATTTTGCATTCTAGTTTTTGTGAGCGAGAGATTCAAAAAGTATGCGAATATTTAAAAATGCTTGCAAGTGATTTTCATAGCTTTTATAATGCGTATAAAATTTTGCAATCTCCACATCAAACAGAGATTCTAAAAGCTTTGTTGGTGGTGAGTGAGAGTATCACATTAGGTTTAAGGCTTATTGGGATACAAGCCAAAATAAGGATGTAGGGTAGTGGGGGGGGGTTGCAGTTATTATTTGCTATTTTGTGTGTTTTGGTTTGTATCATTAGTTAAAAAAATAGCAGAAGCGAGGAATATATGGTTTTGATACTGCTTTTTGTGTGCGCGTATATTGTGCCATCTATTGTGTTAAATTTTTTGCAAATTTCTCATATTACATCAGCACTTAATCAAAAAGCCATACTTTTAGATTCTCTTGATTACAAAAAAGCTGGTCATTATGCACTAGAAAAACTTAGGCTAAGCATCATTGAAAAAATCGTAGAATTAGGATTATTTGCATTTTGGGTTATGTTTGGATTTTCGTTTTTTTGGCAACACCTGTATGATATAGGGCTTAGTGGGGTTTGGCATCATATTGTTTTTTTGCTTCTTTTACTTCTTATTCCTATGTTTGTGAATCTTCCCTTAAGTTTGTATCAAACATTTAGTATTGATAAGCGTTATGGATTTTGTAAGCAGAATGTGGGATTATTTTTTGTAGATATTTTAAAAAATAGTGTTCTTAGTATCATTCTTGGTGGCGTGATTTTTTATATTTTGTTATGGGTTATGGATACTTTTAGTTTGTGGTGGTTTGGTGGTTTTGTGCTTATGTTTGGTGTAGTAGTTGTTGCAAATGTGCTATATCCTACAATCATTGCACCACTTTTTAATACTTTTACCCCACTTGAAGATAATGAATTAAAATCCCGCATAGAAAGGCTTTTGGATAAAGTAGGTTTTAGAAGTAGCGGGATTTTTGTTATGGATGCGAGTAAGCGTGATGGACGACTTAATGCGTATTTTGGTGGCATTGGAAAGACAAAGCGCGTAGTGCTTTTTGATACATTATTAGAAAAAATTAGTAAAGAAGGGCTTTTAGCTATTTTGGGACATGAGTTAGGGCATTTTAAACACAAAGATATTATAAAAAATCTTATTATAGTGGGTGTTTTTTTGTTTACACTCTTTTTTATTGCTGCGCATTTGCCAACAAGCTTTTTTACCCAAACATCTTTGCCACAAGAAAGTAGCACAATTTTAGCGCTTATGTTTTTACTCTCCTCAGTGCTTTCTTTTTGGTTTTTGCCACTTGTGGGGTATTTTTCACGCAAGGCAGAATATCGTGCTGATGCTTTTGGTGCGGAGCTTTCTTCCAAACAATGTCTTGCAAATGCACTTATTCATCTTGTGAATGAAAATAAATCTTTTCCAAGCTCCCATTGGCTTTATATTTATTTCTATTATTCTCACCCACCGCTTTTAGAGCGACTTAGGGCGTTAGATTATGACATTTAGTATCCAAACAGCCCTAGAATCCGCATATGAAATTTTACGTTCTAGCCCACTTACATCTGATGATCCACATTTGCGTATAGGTTTAGAATCTCAAATTCTCCTTGCGCATTTTCTCCAAAAAGATCGTGTGTTTTTGCATACATATCCGCAGACTTTACTCACGCCCACACAAACACGCCATTTTTTTGAATCTATCCAAAAGCGCGCTTTGGGCTATCCAATAGAATATCTCACACACAAAGTGAATTTTTATGGTCGCGAGTTTAGGATAGATTCTCACACGCTTATTCCTCGCCCAGAAACAGAAATTCTTGTGGAAAAAATACAAGAAATTTTGCATATATATCATTATACATCGATTGCAGAGATTGGTGTGGGTTGTGGGGTGATAGCCATAACACTTGCACTCCAAAATCCACAGATTCATATCTATGCCACAGATATAAATCCATATGCAATCGCCCTAGCGCGTGAAAATGCTATAAAGTTTGGTGTAGAGAAACAAATCACATTTTTTCATACTTCATTACTTCAGGGTTCAGAACATTTATGTTTGGATATGATTGTTGCAAATCCTCCATATATCGCAAATTCCTATACACTCCCATTGAGTGTGCGTTATGAGCCAAAAGAGGCGTTGTTTGGCGGAGAAGTGGGTAGTGAGATGCTAGAATCTATCATAGCGCTTGGTAGGGATTTGCACACATGTTTTGTGTGTTGTGAAATGGGCTATGATCAAAAGTTGAAGATACAAGATTTTATGCGTGAGATTCCCCATAAATCTTTAGAGTTTTACAAAGACTTAAGCGGTTTTGATAGGGGATTTATTTTACAATTCTCATAAATATTTTTTAGGGCAACAAATGAATATCGCGATCTTAAATTATAAAATAGGCAATCTTGCAAGTGTCCAAAATGCCTTGGCATATGCAAGTAAGGAACTTAAGCATATAACTATCACTATAGAATCTAATCCACATAATCTCGTGCGTTATGATAAGATTATTTTGCCCGGAGTTGGGGCTTTTGGCGATGCAATGGAGCATTTACGTATAAGCGGTATGCAAGAAGCGATTATAAGATTTGCAAAGAGTGGCAAATATATGCTTGGAATCTGTCTTGGTATGCAATTGCTTTTTGAGCAAAGTTCAGAGTTTGGTGAGCATAGAGGACTTGGGTTATTGCGTGGCATTATAGAGCCTTTTGATCGTGCCAAGCTTGGTGCATTAAAGGTCCCTCATGTAGGTTGGAATAAATGTTTTCTTACAGAGGAGGGCAAGAAAAATACACTTTTTGCGGGATTAGAAGAAGAGTTTTATTTGTATTTTGTGCATAGTTTTTGTAATAGAGATTCACGAAATATGCTTGCGCAGTGTGAGTATGGCTATACATTTAGTGCGATTGTAGGTCGTGATAATATTTTTGGGATTCAACCACACCCAGAAAAAAGCCACAAAGTAGGTTTGCAGTTACTCAAAAACTTTGTAAGTCTCTAAAGGCATTGTGCAGCTTTATGGGTAAGCTATTATTTTTTTTATTTTATAATGGTTTTCATGCACAATGTGTGCAATTTTATACCAAAAGGATAGATGATGAAATGCAAAGCATTAGTTTTAGGGCTTTTAAGTATAGTTGGGATACATGCTGCAAGTATTGATACAAGCAAAGTAAATGTGATATGGACTGCTTATAAGACTCCAGCAAAGGTCGCAGTGAGTGGGACTTTTAAGGATATAGCATTTAAGTTTGGTAAAAAGCAGGATTCTATTGCTACTGCTCTAGAGGGAGCGAGTGCAACTATCGATCCAATAAAAGTGAATCTCAACGATGATGTAAAAAATGCGAATCTTCGTGATTTTTTCTTTTCAAAATTTAGCAAAAAAGAAATCAAAGTAACGCTTCATGATGTTGTAGAAGGCAAGGATCAAGGCACGATTTTGGCATCTGTCAGAATGAATGGCAAAACAAACAAAGTGCCTATGGAATACAAAATTGAAAATGATGTTTTAAAGGCGCATGGTGTGCTAGATCTTAGTGAATTTAAACTTAGCGAGGCAAGAGTCAATCTCCAAAAAGCCGTATCAGATCTGCATGAAGGTATGACTTGGTCGCAAGTAACCATTGGCTTTGAAGTGCCTATCAAAAAATAAAGCATAATATTTCCACGCAATGTTTCCTGTTGCGTGGTGTCAAATATTTAGTGTTGCCATATAGCGTTCCAAAATATAACACGCACTAAGGCTATCAAGTTTCCCATTTTTTTGTGCTAAGACACGAGATTCTCTACCCAAATATGCAAGATCCTGTAGTGCTTCTTGAGAGGTGTAATCTTCATTGATATATACAATTTCCCCATCAAAATTTACCAGATGTATAAAATGTCTTATGCGAGTGCTTGTGTCTTTATAATGTGCTTCACCACCACTTGGAAGCCCTACGACTAATGTATCGATACATTTTTGGCTAAGCAACGCACTAAGCACTAGACTTGCCTGATTGCGATTTTTTCGTAAAATCGGCTCTATGGGTAATATGATACCTTGTGTGTATTGGGCTAACCCTATGCGCTTTAACCCCACATCGCAAGCAAGAATATTATTTGTTTGGTTTGTCGTCTTAGAATCTAACATATTCGTATCACTCCATTTTGGCGTATGATTTTCCCCTCTATTTCATATTGAAAGATTTTTTCACCAAACTTTTGCACAGCTTCTTCAAGGCTTGATGCATACTTACAAAATTCTAATACTGCATCATATACCTCTTCTTGTGTGCCAAAAATTTGTGTGATGAATGTCTCAATATCATAGATACATTGCGCTTGTTGGTTTATGAGAAGGTGTTGTGTGCCTAGGCTTTCGGGCATTCGATGAGGCAAGACAAAAAGTGGCTTATGTGTTTGTATGCTAAGTTGCGCACTTTGCATAGATCCACTTTGTAAATCAGCTTGTGGAATGATGACAATATCACTAAGCCCTATGACAAGTCGATTGCGTTCCAAAAAGCTATAGTGCTTTGGCATATAGTTTTGCTCATATTCGCTTAGCACAAGCCCTTGCTCAATAATGGATTGTATGATAGCCCAGTTGGCTTTTGGGTAGATAATATCAAGGCTTGAGGGAGAAATCATAATGGTGCGTGGCAGTGCGGCAGAGTGCGCGATAATATCCACCCCTAGTGCCCCACCACTGACTACCACACCACCGGCTTTGGCAATTTTTGTCGCAAGAATCGAGCTAAATTGTTTTGTGTATGGGTTTGGACGTCTTGTGCCTATGATAGCAACCTTGATAGGTGTATCTAAAAGACTTATATCGCCTAGCGCAAAGAGTGTTTTTGGTGGCTTAGATAGTGTAAGAAGCGAGGGTGGTATTGGTATGGATGTAGGTTTTGGCATTAGCGATTTTGTGTAAAGTGAAATTTGGAGCGATTATATAGAGTGATGTTTTGAGTGTGGAGATAAGATTCTAGTTGTGCTGGGCCTATCAAATCCACTTCCTTTGTAAGTTTATCTTTGGCGTTTTTAAGAGCTTCTATGGTGCTTGGAAATGGGTGGCATATAGCTATGGCATAGCCTTTGTCTTTGGCTTTTTTGATAGCAAGATCAATTTGGCGATCTGTATGCTCTTTTTGGGCTATGGTGTCTAAGAAAATATCTCGCTGCATAATAAGCCTACCTTGTTCTCTAGCGATTTTGGGAGAGGCGATATCCGTATTTGTCACACTATCAATAAAGCGTAAATCTAGCTCATCAAATACACTTATTAGATTTTGCATATCATTATAACTAGTGGTAAATTTACTCCCTGTGTGATTGTTGAGATATTTTAGATTGGGAAAATCAGCCTTAAGATTTTTCATATAGGCAAGGAGTGAATCTCGACTAATGCCTGTGGCAAGTGGTTCTAATTTTTTTTGATAAAAATTGAGTGCTTCTAGGGGTAGATGTATCATATATTCTTTGGCATAGGCAGCGATTTTTGGGGTGTCTGGAGTATAGGGTGTTTTTGGAAAGATTGATGGCGTGATAGGAAGCTTGATATTACGCAAGGCATTATATTGCGAAAGATTTTGAATGTCATCCATAATAATAACAAGCTTTGGTTTGTTATCACTTTGTTTGTAGCTTTTGGCTTTGTGGTAGGATTCTTTAAAGGTTTGTTTGATGTCTAAGATAAAGGAATCCGCATATAAAAATCCACATAGAATGATAAGAAAAAGATATTTCACGCATAGCCTTTTGTTTCTAGCGATTGTAGCAGGTTTTGTGTTGGTCTTGGCTTAAAAGGGAATCTTAAAAAGCAGTGGATTAAAGGCTTTGGAAACAATGAGGACTTTTTCACCGATTGCAAGTTTTTTTGCATCATCAATAGGATAAAGCACACGCACAATTTGTGAGGCACACGCAATATCAATAATTTCTACCACCCCTTGAGGGGTTTTACGCAATATTTCGCCACTTAATTGTACTTTGCCACTTAAAGGAGCACCAAAAATTTCATCGGTGCTACCACTTTTAGTGATATTACCATTTTCTATACACCATATCTTTGTGCTAAGGCGTATGATCTCTGTAATTTCGTGGCTAATAAGAATCGTGCTAAGTCCTAGATCGCTGTGGAGTTTGCTAATAATATTTTGCAAAGTAAGGCGCATTGTTGAATCTAGCGCACTTAGTGGTTCATCAAGAAGTAGGATTTTGGGCTTACGCACTAATGATCGTGCAAGGGCTACCCTTTGGGCTTGTCCGCCTGATATTTGGGTAATAGGGTGTTTGAGAATAGCATTAAGCTCCATAGTATCAATAAGCCAAGAGATAAAGTCTGTTTTGTGTTTGGTGGCAAATAGGATATTTTCTTCCACGCTAAGATGTGGGAAGAGGGCATAATCTTGAAACATAAACCCAATACTGCGCTTTTGTGGTGGGAGGATATATTTTCCATCTTGCCAAATTTCATCGCCAATCTTGATATAGCCTGTATCCGGTTGTGTTAATCCAGCTAAGATTCTAAGGAGTGTTGTTTTTCCTGCCCCACTTTTGCCAAATAGCGCAACAAAATCTCCAAAATTCATTGTTTGGGAGATTTCAAGCTTAAAAGGGTTTTGTGTATGGGGCGTGTGTAGTGTTTTGGTGCATTCAAAGATAATATCCATAATTAACCCTTAGAGAATCTGTGTAGTATGGTTGGTGTATTTGCGCATGAAAGCAAAAATTACGCATAAACTTGTAAAGCTTATTGCAAAGAGTGTGAGTGCGTATTGGTGCGCGAGTGTGTAATTGAGTGTTTCGACTTGTTCATAGATAGCAATACTAGCGACTTTTGTTTCGCCTGCGCGCGAACCTCCTATCATCATCACTACGCCAAACTCGCCGATAGTGTGTGCAAAACTTGTAACACAGCCTAGTAAAACTGAGGATCGTATATTTGGCATAAGCACATAAAAAAAGGTAGATACTTTGCCTTTGCCTAATGTATAGCTTGCTTCTTTGAGAGAAGGTGGGAGTGAAGAGAGGGCGTTTTTGATAGGATTTACCATAAATGGCAAAGAAAAAATCATACTTGCTACAACTAGTCCAGAAAAACTAAAGGCAAGTTGGAATGAACAATATTCAAGTAAAAATGCTCCTAGGGGATTATGACGATTAAATATTACAAGCAAATAAAATCCAAGTACAGATGGTGGGAGAATAAGTGGCATCCAAATAAGTGTTTGGAGGATAATGCTAAACCTTGGCTTGAGTGAATCTATTATGATGGCAAGGGCTATACCTGTGGGCAATAAGCATAGTGTCGTATATAATGCAAGCTTAAAAGTAAGCTGCATAGTTTGTAAAAATTCAGAATCCAAAAAATCCATATATGGTTCCCTAATTATGTGGTGTTTGTGGCATTGAATCTATAGTTTGTATAGATTGTGTTTCATCGCTACTTTGTAGAGATTCTAATAAAATATCACTAGGATTAATATACCACGCACATAAATCGCCTATAGCAAAAGCCTCTGTGTCTTGTGTGGCAACTAGCGCACTAATACCACATTCAAGGCTTATGAGGCTTAAAATTGTGTCTTTGGTAATGTGTTGTATGCGTGATTGAAAGCAATTTTGTGTATATAGATGAGAATCTTTACGTGCAAGTAGGACTTGCGTGGGTTTAAAATATGCCAAACCACTCGTACCCATAGCAAGAGTGCATCGAGTATGTGGTGTTATAAGTACAAATACCCAAAGCGTACCTATGGGAGTTTGTAAGCCCACAAGCCCTAAGTCTCTATCATGTGTGATATTTGTAATCGTGTAGGGAAGCGTATTCATATTGATGTATGATTATGGTGCATCATATCCATAAGATGCAAAAATTGCTTGCGCTTTTTTATCTAGGAGATATTGTGCGAATTCTTTGGCAAGTTGAGAATCTTTACCGGCTTTTGTGATAACAAGGGATTGCACAATTGGTGTATAAAGTTTCTCATCAATGATGCTATAAGTGATTGCACTTCCCTCTTTTTGGGCTTCTTTGATTACCATAGACAACGCACTAAAGCCAATTTCTGCAGAGCCTTCAAGCACGTATGTAGTTGCTTGTCCAATAGATTCACCAAGCACGAGCTTTGGTGCAAGTATTTGCTCTAGTTTTGCACTTTTGATATATTCCTTCGCGGCTACTCCATAAGGAGCTAGTTTGGCATTGGGGGTAGCGATGTGTTGTATAGATGGACTTTTGAGAATCTCGGTATTATTTGCATTAAAATTTTTGTTCGCACTAAAGATTACAAGCTTACCGCGAACATAATTTTTTGGTGTGTCTGCCGTTAGTTTGTCTTGATAAAGCTTTTGTGGATATTGAGTATCTGCAGCGATAAATAATTCTGCCAAAGATCCATTTTGAATCTGTGCATGTGCCTTGCCAGAAGAGATATAGCTAATTTCTATTGTGTCATTTATGTGTGTTTGCAAAAATTCCTTTTTAATATCTTCTAGCACAAATTTAAGACTTGTAGCCGCCAAAACCTCAATCTTTTCCGCAAAGATACCGCCACATAAAAGTGCAAATATTACGAAAACGCGTGTTAGCATACAACCTCCTTTTTTTGAAATGAGGAGATTGTATACTATGTTTTTTAAAATATATATAAAAATTCTTTGTATGAAGTTAGAGTGTTTGTTTAACAAGTGTTTCTATAGTTGTTTTTGAATCTGGTTCAACAAGTCTATCACCAATTTCTTCCCCATTTTTGTAACCTATAAGCGTAGGGATTGCACGAACACCCAATATATCTTTGAGTGTCCCTTCTGAATCTACAGAGATGTGATAAAACTCTACTTTTCCCTCGTATTCCTTAGCCAAAACTTCCAAAATAGGCTCGATTCTGCGACAATCTGGACACCAAGAAGCTCCAAGTATTACAACACTGGAGCCATTTTTGATATTTTCTAGGTATTGTTGTGTGTTGATATGTTGTAGCATATTGTCTCCTTTTTATGGTTCATTTAGTATTCCTAAAGCGTATCTTGATAGGCTAAATATTTAGTTACATTTTTAGAATTTATGTGAAAATAAGTTACAGAATATAAACCAAATAAAAAAGAGATGAATTTTATGTTAAAATGCACACATTTTTACTTATAGGGGTTTTTATGGTTTTAAAGGATAATTTTAAAAAAGAGGGCGATTTTTTATTTCGATATAGAAGTTATCTACCTTTAGCAGTTATTCCGTTTTTTGTATTATGTTTGGTGAGTTTTCCACAAAACTTGCTTCTGCCAAGAATCGAGGTGCAAAATTTCTTTTTTCTTGATCTTTGGTTAGGCACAGATGCGCAATTAAATTTTATATACAACACACCATTAGTAATTTTTGCGCTTATTGTTGGGTTATTAGGGCAAGGTATTAGAATCTTGGTAGCTGGGTATGTTCCTCGCGATACTTCTGGACGTAATACCAAAGCACAAAAGGCTGAAGTGCTTAATGTTACAGGTATGTATTCTCTTTGCCGCAATCCTTTGTATTTGGGAAATTTTTTGATGATGTTTGCTCCCGTGCTCTTGTTGGGAAATTGGCTTTTTGCTTTGTCTTTCATTTTGGCATTTTGGCTGTATTATGAGCGTATTATTTATGCAGAAGAGAGTTTTTTAACGCAAAAATTTGGTGATGAATATCTACAATGGGCGCAAAATACTCCAGCATTTCTTCCAAATTTTCGTCATTACACCAAAAGTAATTTAGGTTTTAGTATGCGATCTATGCTAAAGAGAGAATATCATTCACTTTTTGGTTTGGCTACTTCGCTTTTTCTTATTCATTGGGTTATTGGCGTGTATGTGTCTTGGGATCTTGTGGTTGCATTTGAGCCATGCATTAGCGTGTTTTTTGCAGTAAGTGCAGTCATTTATGTGGTAATGTTGGTGCTAGTAAAGACTACAAAAATCTTTGAGGTAGATGGTCGCTAAAGTGATCCAAATGTCCAAAAGATTCGTTATAAGCTATCATCGGATAATTTCTCTTATACCCTTGGTGTTACGCTTAGAGAGGAAACCCTCTTTTTCTAGCTGTTCGACATAGTTTGTTGCTCGGTTAAATCCTATACTAAAGCGTCTTTGCACACTACTTGAAGAGGTATTACCACTCTCAAGCATAAAGCGTTTGATTTGATCAAGCATATCATCTCCATCATCTTTGAAATCCCCTCCAGCTAAAATACTTTCTTTGTCATCAAGTAAGAAACTTTTATCATAGTTTGGCTCTCTTTGGGATTTGATAAAACTCACGACAGATTCTATCTCTTCTTCGGTGCTAAAAGGTGCGTGTAAGCGGATAATGGTATCAGAGATTTTAAAAAGCATATCGCCTCTGCCTAGCAAACTCGCTGCGCCCACATCATCAAGGATAACTTTAGAATCTACTTTACTACCCACTTTATAGCTTATGCGTGAAGGGAGGTTGCCCTTTAGTGTGCCTGTTACGACATCGACACTTGGGCGTTGTGTAGCGATAATGAGGTGCATACCACAAGCGCGCCCCATTTGCGCGATTCGGCTTAGAGGTGCTTCAGCTTCACGCCCAGAAGTTTGCATAAGGTCAGCTAATTCATCAATAATGATGACAAAATACTGCATTTCTTCTTCGCCTTCTTCTTGTGCTTTTTTGTTATAACTCTCAATTTCTTTGACGCGCATATCTTTCATTTTTTCATATCGTCTATCCATTTCGTGCATTGCGTTATTTAAGCCCACAATCGCCTTTTTTGGATCTGTGATAATAGGTGTGATAAGATGAGGTATATCGCTATAGAGTGAAAACTCCACTCGTTTTGGGTCAATCATCATAAGCTTTAGCGTATCAGGCGAGTTCTTATACAGCAAAGAAAGAATCATTGCATTAATACCTACGCTTTTTCCGCTACCTGTAGTTCCAGCAATAAGCAAGTGCGGAAGTTTGCGCAAGTCTTGGACAAATGGATTGCCCACTATATCTTTTCCAAACGCAAGTGTAAGAGGAGATTGCGTCTTTTTAAACAGATCAGATTCTAAGATTTCACGTAAGAAAATGGTTTCTGTTTTGTTGTTTGGAATCTCTATCCCTACCACATCTTTACCGGGCACAGGTGCTTGGATTCTAATAGATTTTGCCGAGAGCGCAAGGGCAATGTCATCTTCGAGATTAAGGATTCTAGAAACCTTGACATTTGGAGCAGGGCGAAACTCAAATGTTGTAACGATAGGACCTGTGTAAGTTCGCACGACATCACCATCGATTTTAAAGGTTTTGAGTTTGGCAAGTAAAATTTCACTTTTGGTATCGATTTCAACTTCATCAATTTCATTTTTGTATGTATCTGGTTGATTGAGAAGGCTTGTGGGTGGGAGCTTGAAATTTAGCGGTGTAGTGCTTTTACCAAAATCAAGATCCCTAAGGAGAGCGGTATTTTCATCAAGTTCACGCACGATATGGACTTTTGGTGGTTTTGGTGTAGGGCTTTGTTCGGGTTTTGGTTGTGGTGGTGTGATAGGCGTGGTATATGTGTCTTTTGGTGTATCAATCTCTGGAGTTTTAGAATTTACATAAGATTCTATATTTGTGGATTTAAGAGTGTTTGGTTGTGTCATTAGAGCTTCTTGTGTGGCGGGTTGCATGGCTTGCTTGGGGTGTAACTCTGATGCGTTGGCAAGATGAAAACCTGGCATTACAGAATCTAATGCACTAGATTCTGTGATATTGTCATATGTATGGGAGCTAAGAGGCGTTGCAGGTGTTGGCACAGGTTGCAATTCTGTAGGTTGCAGTTCTTGTATATCAAGACTAGAGATAATATCTTGCGTGCTAGAGTGCGTTGGTTGTGAATGTGTATATGGCACTTGTTGTGGCACTTGTGAAAGTGGCGTTTGTGTAGGTTTTGGAGGGCTATAGGGTTGCTTTTTTGGCGCCTGTGTAAAATCTGCTTGATGGGAGTTATTGATAATTGCTTGTATATCAAGTGGTGCTTGTGTGATTGGTTGTGTATGCGATGTAGTTTTGGGCGCAAGTTTTGAGCCATAATAAGCTGTTTTGTAGGCATTATTGAGGGCATTTTGTGTGATTTCTTGTTGTTGAGAGAGGGTGATTTCTTGGATAAGTGGCGCTTGTGCTGTTTGTGGTTGGTGTGGCGTTTGTGGCATAGAGTTTTGGACTTGGAAGCGATCTTTATATTCTTGTATGCGTTCTTGCAAAAAAGATTCTGAATCTAGTGCACTATTTTGCACGACTTGGATTTGTAAATCATCAGGGATTGGATCGTGATATGTGGGTGCATCTTGGGGTTGTGCATAAGAAGTTTGCATAGACTGGGTGGTGTGTGTAGATTGTGATTCTTGGGGCTGGATAGAGACTTGTTTTGTGGTATGTGGTGGATTATGGTCGTGATGTAGAGGATTTTGTGGCGTTTGGGTGTCTATGTTGAGGGCATGAATTGCTTGAATGTGTTCAATGCGTTCTTGTTCTTTTTTGCGTAGCGTTTCTTTGTATTGTTGTAGTTTGGTTTTATAGGTATGATACAAGACATAGAATTTTGCAATAAGTGTTTTACTTAGTGTTTGTAAGAGTGCATAAAGCGTTTTGGTATATCTAATAATCACGCGATATAGTGCCAATAATTTTGCAACAAAGGCTTTGTAAAAGGGCTTGGTTCGTATTATGAGGGTTTGAAGTTGTTTAAAAAGAATGTCTATATTGCTTTGTGTGGCTATAAGGATTGAAAGGAGGAGACAGCCTATAACCAAAATCCACACACCAAACACACCGATAAAATTTTGCAAAAAATGGACTACACTATTACCAAAAAGCCCACTATGCGAAAGCAAGGATTGCGCTAAAAGCAAGCTTACAAACCCAAGCGATCCCGCGATAACAAGTTCAAGTTTGCGAAAGTCTAGTGTAGGATTTTTATAGAAATAATACGCTGGATAGAGCAAAAAAAGTAGATATACATAGCCAAGATACCCAAAGATACTAAGATTAAGTATTGCAAATTGTTGTCCTAATACGCCCACCATACCACTTTCGCCAACAATAGTGGCGATAGAGAGAAAAAGAAGTAAGATATTACTAAAGATATAGAGATAGATTCTGCTATTAAACTTTTTTGCGTTTTTTTCGTGCTTTTTGATAGGGAATCCTTTTTGTAAAATGACAAGCAATGTCGCTAATTATAGCATATTGTGTGCAAATTTCGTTACTATTTGTTACGATTGAAATGCCTAGAGTGCGAGTCTTGTGCGGATATATCGTGACTTTAAAGTTAATTTATGTAGTATCTATGCCAAAATTTGTGAATCTACTTTGAGGAGAGGGAATGCACGGAAAGATTCTGCGCTACTCGACACAGACAAAAAATGGCGTGGTTACCAATGCGTCTAAGAAAATTTTTGAGCTTCGCGGTAATAGTTGGCATGATCCCAAGATGATGCCTTCTGTGGGTATGTTTGTAGAGTTTCGATGTGATGATAACGGATATACGATTGTAGATTGTAGAGCTTCAAGTTATCAGAGTTTTCCAGAGGATGGGCTTGTGCGTGAGATCGACTTTTGGCGAACCAACACTGATGAGGAGCTTAAGGCAAAGGAAGCTGACGCTAAGGCAAATATTGCTAAACAAATTTTTGCCAAAACAAATTATGCTAAACTCAATGCTATCGAGCTTAGTGCCACTCCGCAAGAGTGTATCAAAGATTTTTTTCGTGATGAATTTAATGCCATAGCATTTTTGGATAGTGTGCGTCAAGATTCTACCCCTGTGCAAGGTACTATGTTAAGCTATCTCATTATCAAGCCATTTTTAACAAAAGCCATTGATTTTTTGGTATATAACGATCGCCATATCACCATGGATAATTTTGCGTCAGAGCTTCAGACACTCAAGCAATTAGAGTATTCTTATAGTCATTTCAAAACAAATGTCAATATTAATGCCTCAAAGATTTATAAAGAATGCTTTTTAGATGCACAATATCACTACAAAGGTGTTTTGCGTGCTATTGAAGTTTTTAATGAAAAAAAACTTCAAATAGAAAATAAAGTGCGTGTATGTGGCATGGAGTTGCGTAGCATTCAAGCAAAACTTGATGCAAAAAAAGGTGATCCCAAAATATTTGAAGCCAAAAAGGTAGAAATTGCAAAGATTGTAAGCAAAGCCAAAAGCGATACAAAAAGTATTGATACGCTTATTGATAAGCTAAAAACTATGAGTGAGGCATTTGTCAAAGATAATTTTGCGACTTTTGAAGTTGTTTTTACCAAGATTTATCAAGTGCTTGTTGATAAAACCAAGGAAGCATTAGACATTTGTGGCACAAAGCTTGATGATAAAGTATGGAGTTTGGGTATGGCATCTCAAGCCATCAAAAATGTATTTTTTCGTCAGCATATAAATTCGCCTTTTTGTGCGATGACTTTTGTAGAAAATCATATCAAACATCTCAACAAAGCCAAAATGAGCAATAATGAGAGTGTGGTATATAATTATGCCCAACGCTATAGCAAGTCGTATAAAAATTATGTAATTTTTTGTGAAAATGAAGCGTTTGAACTTGATCTAAAGGTAAAGATTCTAGCAAAAGCAAAAAATAATTACGTGTATGTGTTTCAAAAAGAGATTGAATTTTTTACCGCAGTCAATAAAATGAAGTTTGAAATATGTTTTATAGATTCGGAGTTGCGCCTCTCAAATCCCAAAGAAATCCTAAAAGCCGGTGTATCTTCTAAACGCAACAAAGACACGAAATTTATGCTGCTTAAAGCATCAGATATTAAAAATCTCACTCTCTAAGCTGTATTATGACTTTGTGTAGTCTCCTTAATGCTAGCAAATATTATGAGCATACGCCTGTTTTAGAATCTATCAATTTTAGTATCTCTTCGCGTGAGCGTGTAGCCGTGATTGGTAAAAATGGGTCGGGTAAATCCACGCTTTTAAAACTCATAGAGGGTAGTATCGAGTTAGATTCAGGGGAGCGTGTGATTCCAAAGAATTTAAAGATTCTTTCTCTAGCCCAAGATCCCAAGTTTCCACAAACAGCAAGCGTAGAAGATGTGATTGCGGATAGTTTGGGATTGCTTCGAGAAGCACATGAGAAACTCCAAGTTTTAAGTGCTAAAATTAATGCAACGCCTTATACAACTTCAGAGCATAATCCTTCTTTGCAAGCACTTTTAGATGAATATTCCCAAGTGAGTAGTTTTATCGATGAACACAATGGTTGGGATTTGCAATCGCGTGTCAATGAGGTGCTAGAGCGCTTTGGACTTATGGAGTTTAGGCATCGCTTGGCAGTAAGTCTAAGTGGTGGAGAGCAAAAGCGTGTGGCATTGTGTCAGATTCTGCTTGAGAGCGTGGATTTATTAATCCTTGATGAGCCTACCAACCACCTTGATGTAGAAATGGTAAGTTTTTTGGAAAAATTTATCCAAGATTCTACATTTAGTATGGTGTTTGTGAGCCATGATCGGTATTTTATAGAAAATGTTGCCACGCGTATCATAGAAGTAGAAAATGCAAAATTGATGGGTTTTGAGGGCGGATATAGTAGCTATTTACATAAAAAAGAAGAGATGTATAGGGCGCTTACTAATGCTCATGAGAATCTCCTAAAGCTTTTAAAAAGTGAAGAAGAATGGTTAAGGCGTGGTGTCAAGGCGAGATTAAAGCGCAATGAGGGACGCAAGAAAAGAATCTTAGAGCTTAGGGAAGAGGCAAAGAAAAACCCTAGTGTTATCCGAAAAATGAAGCTAGAGCTTGAGCGAGAATACAAGAGGTTTAACGCCAGTGAAGGAAAAAATACAAAAAAATGTCTTTTTGAGATAGAAAATCTTAGTAAAAATCTTGGCGATAGGGTGCTTATTGCTCATTTACATTTGCGAATCTTAGCCGGAGAAAAAATCGGTGTAGTAGGCAAAAATGGATCGGGCAAAAGCACATTACTAAAACTTCTTTTGGGTGAAATTACTCCAAGTGGTGGTGTGATAAAAACAGGCGCTATACGCATTGGGTATTTTGATCAACACCTTGCTATGCTTGATGATAGCAAGGATTTATTAGAGACATTTTGTCCTAATGGTGGCAATATGGTGAATGTGCGTGGGAAACATATCCATGTGTATGGGTATCTCAAGAATTTTTTGTTTCCCAAAGAATTTTTAGATAAAAAAATAGGATTTTTAAGTGGCGGAGAGAAAAAGCGTGTAGCACTTGCCTTGCTTTTTACGCAAGAAGTTGACGTGCTAATCCTTGATGAGCCTACGAATGATCTTGATATTAATACAATGACAATTGTCGAGGAGTATCTTGCACATTTTAATGGAAGTGTGATTTTTGTAAGTCATGATCGATATTTTGTGGATAAGCTTGCTTCAAAGTTATTGATTTTTGAGGGTGAGGGAGTGGTGAATGTGGCGTTTGTGGGTTATAGTGAGTATTTGGATACCAAACTAGAGCTTAGCGAATTAGAATCTTTAGATAA
>NZ_FZPO01000057.1 GCF_900198655.1 Helicobacter equorum
ATAACATCACTATCTGTTGGCGTACCTGCTTGCACAATCTTATGATATGCTAAGCCTAATCCATAACAAAGTGCGGCACTCACTGCGCTTTTCCCTACATCTGTGTGCGATCCTACCACCACCAAATACGGCAACCGCATATATTTATCCTTGCTTAACATCGTGTGTCAATTGCCTTCCTAAGCTTACACAAAGCAACCTATAGCTCATCACCATTTTTTCCATTCCCTCGCGTATAATCCCCACAGATTTATAATAAAATCCCTCAATATCATCGCTAGGCAAATGTAACGCACTCACCATGAGATTATGTAAAATATGTCCAACACTCCCCTCAAAAAGTAACCCCACAAAGGTATTTTGCGCACTCATCTTAAGACTAAAGTGGTGTACGCGATCGATTAGGGCAAATAATTCCTTTTTGTTGCGTACTCTGCAGGATAAAAGCGTCATAAATTCCTCTTTGTATGCAAGCACTTCCGCAAGATTCAAATCCCCGTATGTCCTAAAAACTTGTG
The DNA here is from genome assembly GCF_900198655.1 of Helicobacter equorum. Taxonomy (GTDB): domain Bacteria; phylum Campylobacterota; class Campylobacteria; order Campylobacterales; family Helicobacteraceae; genus Helicobacter_F; species Helicobacter_F equorum. Next base: position 519 of record NZ_FZPO01000057.1, read on the forward strand.
TATAATCGGTACTACAATGTGCGATAATTTTGTTGATAGCTTTTTGCTTTTTTCCTCTCTCAAGCTCACGTAAACTAAATTCCTCTATACTGCATGCCTTTGTTCCTTGTATATACGCACCCTCACCGAGATTTAGCACGATACGCGGTGTAAATGCCTTGATACATCGCTCCATACTACGCGCACTCAAACTAAATAGCGCGTCAGAATAAACACTAGATTCTGTATTACCTTGTACCTTGAAGGCATGAGCTGGAATCTGTGGTGCCTCTTTGCCATAAAAAGAGTTTTTGGCATGTTTGCTTTTGCCCTCGATATAGCCACAATCAAGTCCGCATATCAATACTTCCTCGCCCAAAAGTGCAGCAAGTGCAAAACCCGCATTGCCAACATATGGCGCACTAAATTCCACAACGCTTTTTGCACCAAACATATAAGCCCCTGCACTTCCACCGCGCATAAATATATAAGCGTTTTTGCCAAGAGCCAAAGCTTCTGGCTGCACGACGCTACCACAAAGTAACGTGGTATCGCCCAAAGGCGCTTGTATCAGCACATCTTT